>JAOPWI010000346.1 GCA_025965755.1 Frankiales bacterium
CGGCGGGTGTTCGCCGGCCCCGGGCCCAGCGCCCGCCCGCCCCTGCCGGGGGCGGGCGGGCGCTGCGGCTCAGACCTTCTCGGGATAGAGCGAGTAGGTCGGGAAGTTGCCGTAGACCGGCGTCTCGCCCTCGGTGACCGCCTGAACGAGCAGGTCGCCGCCGACGAAGGCGCCCTTCCAGGACGCGCCCTTGCCGCCGAAGACCTCCTCGCGGTCACCCCGGCTGCGCGGCTTGTTGATCCCGACCTTGAACGACTGCAGCTCCTCGGCGATGCGGGCGCCGAAGTCGGCGTCGTCGGTCGCGACGGAGGCGACCAGCGAGCCGTTGGAGGCGTTCATCGCGGCGAGCAGCTCGGCCTCGCTGTCGACGACCACGATCGAGTCCAGCGGGCCGAACGGCTCGGCGTGCCGCAGCGACCACGACGGCGGCGGCTCCAGCAGGGTCGCCGGCGCGACGTAGGCGCTGGTGTCCTGCCCCTCGAGGAAGCGGCCCTGGGCGAGCGACCCGCGGTAGATCGGGATGCCGCCCCCGGACACCGCCTCGTCGTACTGCGCGCGCAGATCGGACGCCTTGTTGGCCGAGATCAGCGGGCCGAACTCCAGCTCCGGCAGCGCGTCGTCCGGGCTCTGGACCGCCAGCGGGTGGCCGAAGCGCAGGCTCTTCACGACCGGCAGGTACATCTCGAGGAACGCCGGCATGAGCTCACGCTGCACGACGTAGCGCGGATAGGCGGTGCAGCGCTGCTTGGCGTACTCGAAGCCCTTCTTCAGGTGGGCGGCCAGGTCGTCCCACTGGGAGAAGTCCCAGATGCCCCAGGCGTTCAGGCCCTCCTGCTCGAGGAAGTGCCGCTTGCCGGTGTCCGCCAGCGAGGTGGCGGCCTTGCGGCCGTTGGCGCGGCCGCCGACGAACGCCAGGCAGCCGATCTCCTCGGAGCGGATCAGCACGTCGCCGAGCTGCGCGCCGACGCCGGACAGCAGGGTCACGGGCAGGCCGGCCCGCTTCATGAACGCGTGCGCCAGCGTGAGGGTGTGGAAGCCGCCCTGCGAGGGGGTCTTGGCCACGACCCCGTTGCCGGCCAGGCACTGCACCAGCTCGGCGTGGACCTGCACGCTCATCGGGTAGTTCCAGGACGCGATGTTGCTCACCGGACCCGGCAGCGGGGTGCGGCCGGCGAGCTGGCGCTCGATCTGTCCGAGGTACCAGTCCACGCCGTCGAGCGCGCGGTCGACGTCGGCGCAGGCCAGCTTCCACGGCTTGCCGATCTCCCACACCAGCAGCAGGGCGAGGGTGTCCCGGTGCTCGCGCATCTCGGCCACCGCGGCGGCGACCCGGCTCTTGCGCTCGTCGAGGTCGACGGCGGTCCAGGCCTTGTGCTCGCGGGCCGCGTGCGCGACCGCGGCCGCCGCCTCGTCGTGGGAGACCCGCGGCGGACCCTGGATCTGCGACATGTCGACCGGGGTCTGGTGCGCGCCCGGAATGCCGATCTTCTGCCAGGAGCCGCCGGTCAGGTTGAGGATGCGGTCGGCGTCAAAGGCCTCGGGCGCGGCGGACTGCGCGCGCGCGTAGACGTCGGCCCAGGCGGTGCCCGGTTTGATCTGCATGGTCATGCGTTCCTCCGTGTCGGCAGTCTTGCGCGGGAGTGCACCACACCGCCCGGAGGCGACCGGCGGCACCTCAGAACAGGACGCTGGTGAACGTCCCCACCTGCGCGAAACCCACGCGCTCGTAGCACCGGCGGGCCGGGGCGTTGTAGTCGTTCACGTAGAGGCTGACCACGGGCGCGACGGTGGACCGGGCCAGCTCGACGACGGCCGCGACGCCTCCCAGCGAGAGCCCGCGACCGCGCACCGCGGGGTGCACCCACACGCCCTGCACCTGGCAGACCTGCGACGTCGCGGCGCCGACCTCGGCCTTGAACAGCACCGCGCCGCCCTCGATGCGGGCGTACGCGCGCTGCTGCAGCACCAGCTCCTCCACCCGGGAGCGGTAGAGCGCCCCGCCGTCGCCGGCCAGCGGGGAGACACCGATCTCCTCGGTGAACATCGCGATGCAGGCCGGCAGCAGGACGTCGACCTGGTCCGGGCGCACGGGGCGCACCAGCGCGTCGGGCTCCACCGCCGGCGGGCCGGACAGCGCCATCAACGGCTGCTGCCGCCGCACGTCCCGCGCCCGGCCCCAGGTCGGCTGCAGCAGCGACCACAGCTGATCGACCGCCTCGCTGCTGCCGACGAGCGAGGAGCAGCGGCGGCCCTGGCGGCGGGCCCGGTCGGCGAAGGCGCGCACCGCCTCCGGGCCGGCCTGCACGGGCACCAGGTTGGCCCCGGAGTAGCACAGCGCCTCCAGGCGGCCGCGCTCGCCGAAGCCCCACACCTCCGCGCCCAGGCGCCACGGGTCGAGCCCGGCCTGCTCGATGCGCGAGGCGACGAAGCAGTCGGCGACCGGGTCGCGGGCGAGGACCGCGAGCACCTCGTCGAGGTCACGAGCGTCAAGGACCCTCGTCCCCGACGTGCGCAGCATCCGATGAGCGTACGGGGTCTAGCTCACGCCCACCGCGGGCTCGCCGCTCGGCCCGACGTAGGCCTCGGCCAGCCGCAGCGCCTCCTCGATGAGGGTCTCGACGATCTGCGACTCGGGAACGGTCTTGATCACCTCGCCCTTGACGAAGATCTGGCCCTTGCCGTTGCCCGACGCCACACCGAGGTCGGCCTCGCGCGCCTCGCCCGGGCCGTTGACGACGCAGCCCATGACGGCGACGCGCAGCGGAACGGTCAGGCCCTCCAGGCCTGCGGTGACCTGCTCGGCGAGGGTGTAGACGTCCACCTGCGCCCGGCCGCAGCTCGGGCAGGACACGATCTCCAGGCCGCGGGTCTTCAGGTTGAGCGACTCGAGAATCTGCAGCCCGACCTTGACCTCCTCGACGGGGGGCGCCGACAGCGAGACCCGGATCGTGTCGCCGATGCCCTCCGCCAGCAGGGCGCCGAACGCCACGGCCGACTTGATGGTCCCCTGGAAGGCCGGTCCCGCCTCGGTGACGCCCAGGTGCAACGGGTAGTCACAGCGCTGGGACAGCAGCCGGTAGGCCTGCACCATGACGACCGGGTCGTTGTGCTTGACCGAGATCTTGATGTCGCGGAAGTCGTGCTCCTCGAACAGCGAGCACTCCCACAGCGCCGACTCGACCAGCGCCTCGGGCGTCGCCTTGCCGTACTTGGCCATGA
>JAOPWI010000361.1 GCA_025965755.1 Frankiales bacterium
TCCCGTGTCGCCGTCCGCACCGCCGCTGGACCGGCCGGACCGGTCGTCTCCGGACGCTGAGCGGGTAACAGGAACGTCATCGCTGCGTCCCGCCGTCGACACCGGGTCCGGATGAGATGGGCAGCGACCCACCGAGCGGTGGGGCGCACCTAGGGTTCCGCCGCAGCTGCGGGTCTGGTCCAAGAGGTGCAGCGGGGGGCTGGGGCGCCCCGCCCACGGCGGGACAAAAGCCCGGGAGAGCCGACCCCGGGCGCCGCCGTGCGCCCGGGCGACTTCCCGGAGGCCCGCGTGGCAGCAACCCCCTCGACCCGCTGGGCCGATGCGGCCTGGCCCGACCTGCAGGCGGCGTTCGCCCGCAACGACCGCGAGGTCGGCCTGGTCCCGGTCGGGGCGACCGAGCAGCACGGGCCGCACCTGCCGACCGGCACCGACACCCTCATCGCCACCGCGGTGTGCGAGCGGGCGGCGGACCTGACCGGTGCCCTGGTGCTTCCGGCCGTGTCGGTCGGGGTCAGCTATGGCCACGGCACCCAGCTGCCGGGCACCCTGTCGCTGAGCCCGGCGCTGCTGGCGGAGGTGCTCAAGGCGTACGCCACCTGGGCCGCCGCCTCGGGCCTGCGCCGGCTGCTGCTGGTCAACGCCCACCTGGGCAACACCGCGACTCTGGGCACCGCGACCGACTGGCTGCGCCTGTACGTGCCGGAGCTGCGCGTGGGCACCGTGGACTGGTGGGCCAGCGATCCGGCCGTGCTCGCCGAGGCCACCGCGGACGGCGCGGACATCCACGCCAACCGGGCGGAGACCGCCATGGTCATGGCCATCGCGCCGCACCTGGTGCATGCCGACCGCATCGCCGATGCCGACGACGAGGACCGCACCGACGGGCTCGTCTTCCGCTACACCGCCCCCTCGCTGTCCACCAACGGGGTCACCGGCCGGCCGTCGCTGGCCACCCCCGAGCTGGGGGAGCAGCTGCTGTCCCGCACGGCCGCGGCCGTCGCGGCGCGGATCGAGCGCGGGCGCACGGAGGAGCCGCCACTGGGCGTCGCCGCCCGCCCCCCGCTGGCTCTCTGACACCCCAGCCCCCTGCACGCCGTCGACCGGGTCGTTGTTCACAGGAACGGAACACGGGTGGAAACCGCGGGTCACGCGCCCGCAGTGGACTGGCGTCGACCCACTCAGGTGGGGCGTACCTAGGGTTCCGCCCCCGGTCGACAGACCGGGGGGCTGGTCCGAGAGGTGCAGGCGGAGCTCCACGCTCCGCTCCACGGCGGGACAAAAGCCCGGGAGAGTCGCTGCTGGCTGCTCCGCGGTCGGCACCGGTCCCACGGAGGAGTCACATGCCCCGCAAGTCAGGAACGCCCCGGTGAGGGCGCCGCTCGCACCACCGACCACCGCGCTGGTGGCCGAGGTCGTCGACCTGCACGTCGGTTTCACCCGCAACGGCCGGCAGGTCGAGGCCGTGCGCGGGCTCGACCTGCAGGTCCGTGCCGGCGAGGTGCTCGGCCTGGTGGGCGAGTCCGGCTCCGGCAAGAGCGTGCTCAGCCTGGCCCTGCTGGGCCTGCTGCCCGAGGCGTCGCAGCCGCGCACCCGCGGCGTCGTCCGGGTCGCCGGCATCGACATGCTGACGGCCAGCCCGCAGGTGCGCCGGCAGGTCCGCCGGGACACGCTGGGCGCGGTCTTCCAGGACCCGATGACCTCTCTCAACCCGACGATGCGGATCGGCCGGCAGGTCGCGGAGGCGGCCGGCTCCGGCGCGGAGGCGCTGCGCCTGCTGCGCGCGGTCGGCATTCCGGATCCCGAGCGGCGGCTCGGCAGCTTTCCGCACGAGCTCTCCGGCGGCCTGCGCCAGCGGGTGATGATCGCCATGGCGGTCGCCGGTCACCCGGCCCTCGTGGTCGCGGACGAGCCGACCACCGCCCTGGACGTCACGGTGCAGGCGCAGGTGCTCGCGCTGGTGCGCCGGCTGCGCGACGACATCGGCTGCAGCGTCCTGCTCATCACCCACGACCTGGGGGTCGCCGCGCAGGTCGCCGACCGCGTCGCCGTGATGTACGCCGGCCGCCTGGCCGAGGTGGGCCCCACCGCCGCGGTGCTGCAGGCCCCGTCCCACCCGTACACGGTCGGGCTGATGAAGTCGCGGCTGTCGCTGACCACCGACCGCCACCGGCCCGTCCAGGCGCTGCGGGGCGGCGCGCCCGACCCGGCCGACGTGCCGCCCGGCTGCGGGTACGCCCCGCGCTGCCCGCTGGCCATGGACCCCTGCTCCCAGACCGTGCCGGACCCACTGCCGGTGGGCACCTCGGCGCACCTGCGCGCCTGCCTGGCCGAGCCGTCCCGCGTGCAGGACCTCGCGCTGACGGCGGCGCCGGTGACGGCGGCGACCGCGGTTCCCGCACAGCGTGTGGACGCCGGTTGGGCGGCCCGCGTCGGCGGCATCGAGAAGACGTTCCGCGTCAAGGCGGGCCGCGGGCGCAAGGCCACGCTGTCGGCCCTGCGCCGGGTGTCGCTCGATGTCCGCGAGGGCGAGTCGGTCGCCATCGTCGGCGAGAGCGGCTCGGGCAAGTCGACGCTGCTGCGGGTGCTCGCCGGCCTCGAGCAGCACGAGAGGGGCGAGGTCGAGCTGGGCCGCGGTGGCCGCCCGCAGATGGTCTTCCAGGACGCCGGCGCATCGCTCACCCCGTGGCTGACCGTCGGGGAGCTGCTCGACGAGCGGCTGCGCACCGAGGGGCTGCCCCGGCAGGAGCGGCGCACCCGCGCGCTGGCTGCCCTGGCGAAGGTCGGCCTGCCGGAGGCCGTCTACGGCGCCCGGGCGAGCGAGCTGTCCGGCGGGCAGCGGCAGCGGGTCGCGCTGGCCCGGGCCACCGTCGTGCCGCCCGAGGTGCTGCTGTGCGACGAGCCGACCAGCGCGCTCGACGTCAGCCTCGCGGCCACCGTCCTCAACCTGGTGCAGCAGCTGCGCCGCGAGCTCGGCATGGCCGTGGTCTTCGTGACGCACGACCTGTCGGTCGCCCGGATCGTCGCCGACCGCATCGCCGTCATGTACCTCGGCCGCATCGTCGAGCTCGGCGACGCCGAGGAGGTCATCCGCAGCCCGAAGCACCCGTACACCAAGGCGCTGCTCGCCGCGGTGCCCGACTTCGGCGTCGCGCCGCCGGCGCTCAAGGGGGAGCCGGCCAGCCCGCTGTCCCCGCCGACCGGGTGCGCCTTCCACCCGCGCTGCCCGCTCGCGGTGCCGGACTGCGCGCAGCCGTCACTGGACGTGGGGCTCGAACGCCTGCGGGTCGGCGCGGACCTGCTGCTCGACGCCGACTCCCGCCGGGTCGCCTGCATCCGCCCGAAGGAGCTCTGAACCCCGATGGCTGTCGCCGAGGCCTACGTCCCCACCGCTGCGCCGCCCGCCCGCCGCGATCGGGCGGTCCGCGCCGCGCGCGGCCGGCTGGACTGGCTGGCTGTCGGCCTGCTGGTGCTGGTCACGCTGGTCGCGCTCGCCGCCCCGCTGCTCGCGCCGCACGGGCCGCTCGACCCGGTCGGCACGCCGACCGCCGCCCCGGGCACCGAGGGCTTCCTGCTCGGGTCCGACAGCGTCGGCCGGGACATCCTCAGCCGCGTCCTGTACGGGCTGCGCTCGAGCTGGCTGGCTGCTCTCGCCGTCGTCACGTTCGGCCTGCTGTTCGGCGGCCTCGTCGGGCTCGTCGCCGGCGCCCGCGGCGGCTGGGTCGACACCCTGCTCATGCGCCTCACCGACGGCTTCCTCGCGCTGCCCGCCCCGGTCGTCGCCATCGCGGTCGTCGCCGCGCTCGGACCCGGCCTCCTGAACACGCTGCTCGCGGTGTCCCTCGTCTGGTGGCCCTTCTACGCCCGCATCCTGCGCGGCGAGATCCGCACCCTGGCCGCCCGCCCGCACGTCGAGGCGGCCCGGCTGGCCGGCACCGGTGGGGTGCGCATCGCCCTGAAGCACCTGCTGCCCGGCGCCATTCCGGCCGCGGTGGTCACGGCCAGCCTGGACATCGGCACCCTGGTGCTGACGCTGGCCAGCCTGTCGTTCCTCGGCCTCGGGCAGTCGGCTCCGGCGCCCGAGCTGGGCGCCGATGCCGCCCGCAACCTGAGCTACCTGCTGCAGAACTGGTGGATCCCCGTCATGCCCGGGATCGCCGTCGCCCTGCTGTCCCTCGCCGCGAACGTCGCGGGCGACGGCGTCCGCAACCTCATGTCCGGCCGCTGAGAGGGACTGTCGTGCTCATTCTCGTCGCCAAGCGGCTCACCGCCGTCGTCCTCATCCTGCTGGCCCTGACCGCCGTGCTGTTCGCGCTGGAGCAGACGTCCACCTCCGACCCCATCAAGACCATGCTGGGCCCCGGCGCCTCTCAGGCCCTGGTCGCCCAGAAGCGCGCCGAGCTCGGGCTGGACGACCCGATCGCCGCGCAGTACGCGCGCTACGTCACCGACCTGGTGCACGGCGACCTGGGCACGTCCTACCGGACCCGTCGCGCGGTGAGCGCCGACATCGCGACGTTCCTGCCGGCCACGCTGGAGCTGGCGCTGTTCGGCCTGGTGACGGCCGTGCTGCTGGCCGTCGCCTTCGCGGTCGCCACGACGCTGCGCTGGCCCGGCGCGGGCGCGTTCCGGCTGCTGCTCATGGTCGGCGCGTCGGCGCCGGCGTTCCTGCTGGCGATCGGCGGGATCGTCGTGTTCTACCGGGAGCTCGGCTGGCTGCCCGCCACCGGGCGCACCGACTTCGTCGACGCCCCGACCGGGCCGACCGGGCTGCTCACCGTCGACGCCCTCGTGCACGGGCGCCCCGCGGTGCTGGGGGACGCCCTTCAGCACCTGCTGCTGCCCGGCCTCGCCATCGCGGTCGGCCCGGCGGTGTCCATCGGGCGCGTGCTCCGGTCCAGCCTGGTGACCACGCTGCGCACCGACTACACCCGTACCGCCCGGGCCAAGGGGCTGCGCGAGGTGGAGGTCATGCGCAAGCACGTGCTGCGCAACTCGATCGGCCCGGCGCTGTCCATGACCGGCCTGCAGGTCGGTCTCATGTTCGCCGGCGTGCTCGTCGTCGAGCTCATCTTCGCCTGGCCGGGCCTGGGCCAGTACACCGCCCAGAGCATTCCCGTCGACGACTTTCCCGCGATCGCCGGCGTGATGCTGCTGCTCGGCGTCGCCTACGTCCTGATCAACACCGTGGTGGACCTGCTCCAGGCGGCCGCCGACCCCCGGATCGAGGCCTAGCGCCCGTGGGCACCGGCCCCTCCGGCGAGCGGCGCGATTCCCGGCACGAACGTCGCGTCGCCGGACGACCTGGACCCCCGCTCCGTGGGCGCGGGCGCCGCCCGCGCCCACCGGATCACCCCGTGACCCCCACCCAGAGGAGACCCGTGCAGCAGTCCATGATCGTCGGCAAGGTGCCCCCCGTCGTCGTCGACCTCCGGCAGGCCGGCGCCGCCGGCATGACGTCCATGACCGGCTCCGCGGCACGGGGAGCCGGCGCATGACCCGCCGCCTGCGCCTGCTCGCTGTGCCGGCGCTGCTGGCGCTGTCGCTGACCGCCTGCGGTGGCGGCACCGAGCAGCCCGACGTCTCCAGCCAGGCCCCCACCGACAAGGTCCTTCGCCTGTCGTTCCTGCAGGACCCGGGCCAGCCGCCGGACCCCGACATCTACTACGCCGGCCAGGGCCTGATCCTCACGCAGAACCTCTACGAGGGGCTGCTCGCCTACCGGCTCGGCGCCGACAAGCCGGAGATCGTGGCGTCCCTGGCCACGCAGTGGTCGGCCTCGCCGGACAACAAGACCTTCACCCTCACGCTGCGCGAGGGCGTGACCTTCCACGACGGCACGCCGTTCACCTCCGCGGCGGTCAAGCCCAGCTTCGACCGGCGGCTCGCCGTCGGCCAGGGCCCGGCGTACATGGTCAGCGACGTCGTCTCCGTCGCGACACCCAGCCCGACCCGGGTCGTCATCACGCTGAAGACCCCGAACTCCGCGTTCCTCGACTACCTCGCCTCGCCGTACAGCCCGAAGATGATGAGCCCCACGGTGCTCAGGGACAGGGCGGGCACGGACCACGCGCAGACCTACCTGCAGACGCACGACGCCGGCACCGGCCCCTACACGCTCACCAAGGCGCAGGTCGGTCAGGGCTATGAGATGAAGAAGTTCGCCGGATGGTGGGGCGGCGAGACCTACTTCGAGACCGTCGACCTGCCGGTCGTCTCGGACCTGTCGACGCAGCAGCTGCTGCTCAACAAGGGCCAGCTGCACGGCATCCTGCACGACCTGAACGCTCCCGCGGTCAAGGCCTATCTCGACAACGCCGCGGTGTCTGCCTACTCGCTGCCGTCGTTCACCACCGAGCAGGCCTACGTCAACCCGAACGCGGGGTTGCTCAAGGACCCGGCCGCACGCCGGGCCTTTCAGGCCGCGATGGACGTCGAGACGCTGCGCCAGCAGGTCTTCGCCGGAAGGAGCGAGCCGGCCACCGGCAACTACGCGCGCGGGGTGCTGCCGGAGGGCATGGACAGGCAGACGGTGCAGGCCGGAACCGAGGCGCTGCAGGCGATCGCGGCCAAGGCGTCCGCGGCGGACCGCAAGGTGGTGCTGGGCTTTGACACCAGCCAGCCCGACGACCAGCAGCTGGCCAACCTCGTCGGCGCCAAGCTGCAGGGCCTGGGCCTCACCCCGGTGGTGCAGGGCTATCCGACCTCGCAGGTGTTCGGCTGGATCGGCAACCAGAAGGGCGCGCCGAACGTGCTGTTCAGCAGCTACTGGCCGGACGCCGCCGACCCCTACACCCACGCGCACATCCTGTACGCCAAGAACGGTGGGCTGAACTACCTGGGCTGCTCCGACCCGCAGATCGACGCGCTGCTGCCGGGCGCGCTGGCGACCGGCGACGACGCGGCGTACGCCAGGATCGGTGAGCTCGCGACAGCGACCGGCTGCTGGACGAACATCGCCTACCGCAAGGACTTCATGGTCACGCAGAAGTGGCTGAAGGGCGTCGAGGAGTCGCACGACATCGCCGCGCCGATGTCGCTGCACATCGCCGGCCTGTCCGCCTAGCGCCACCCGAGCCGCAGCAGGGCCGGCGCGCGTTCCGCGCCGGCCCTGCTGCCTGACCGACGGAGTGCCGTGCCCGGAGTACGCGAGATCGTCCTGCTCACCCTGGGCTGGGAGGACCTGCCCAAGAGCGTCTCCGTGCAGGGAGCGCCCGCGCACGAGCGCCTGCGCGAGCCGGTGCCCGGCATCCTGCTGCGGTGCGACGGCGGCTGGCTGCTGCTGGACACCGGCTTCAACACTGCGCTGATGCGCGATGCCGCGCTGCGCCGCCGGTTCTACGGCGACCCCGTGCACCGGGCGATCCTGCCGGGACCCGGCGAGCCGCTGGAGGAGGCGCTCGCCTTCGCCGGAATCGAGCTGTCCGACGTCCACGCCGTCGGCCTGAGCCACCTGCATCTGGACCACGCCGGCGGGCTGCGCCACTTCACCGGCGTTCCGGTGCACTGCCAGCGGCGGGAGCTGGAGTACGGCCTGTCCCGCCACCCGGAGCCGGAGCAGCACGCCATCTTCCGGGTGGACTTCGACGACCCGAAGCACGACTGGCGGCTCGCCGACGGAGACGTCGAGATCGCGCCCGGGGTGACCGCCGTGCTGACGGCCGGCCACACGCCGGGGCACCAGAGCTTCGTCGTCGACCTGGACGAGTCGGTCGGCGGCGGCGGCTTCGTCTTCGCCTTCGACGCCGCCGACCTGACCGAGAACATCGAGCGCGAGGTGTCCATCGGCGGGCGCGTCGGCGCGACGCCGGAGGAGTGCGTGGAGCAGGTCGCGCGGCTGGCGTCGATCGCGGCACGCAGGGGCTATCCGCTGGTGCCCGGCCACGATCCCGTCGTCTGGCCGGCGCTGACCGCCCAGCTGGCCGACCGCTTCGGCCGCACCGGCGCCCGCTGACCGACGTCACCTGGTCGCAACACCGCGGACCCGGGGGCGACACGGCGCCTGCCTAACGTCGTCGACGACCCACCCCGGTGGTGGGGCGCCCCTAGGGTTCCGTCGCTGCGCTCCGGCGCAGCGGGCCTGGTCCGAGAGGGGCAGGCGGGGCACTCCTTCGCGGAGGATCCCGTTCCACGGCGGGAGAAAAACCCGGGAGGCACGCCGACCGGGCGCTCGCGCGCCCGCCCCGGAGGGCTCCGTGTCCGTGCTGTCCGCCCCCGTCCCCCTGCCGCTGCTCCGCGAGCAGATCCCTGCCGGCGCCGCCTGGAGCCTGGTGCTGCGGCGGGGTGAGCAGCTGCGCCTGGTCGCCCTCGCCGACGGCGCCAACGCCAGCCTGCTGCTGCACGCGGTCGAGCGCCCGCTCGAGCGGCTCTGCGTGCCGGACACGCTCAAGGCGCAGCTGCAGGCCCGGGTGCGCCCGCCGATGGTGCTGCTGTCCGACGCCGGCCGCGCCCTGGTCTCGATGACCGGCAGCTCCCTGGACTGGCACGACGCCCTCACCGGCTGCAGCAACCAGGCGCAGGTGCACGACAGGTACGGCCCGTCCGACTACGCCGCCGACCGCAACGCCTGGCGGCAGTCGGCGCGCACCGGCCTGCTCGACGAGCTGGCCAAGCACGGCCTGGGCGAGCGCGACCTCGCCCCGACGGTCAACCTGTTCAGCAAGGTGGCGGTCGCCGACGACGCCCGGGCCAGCGTCACGTTCGTTCCCGGGCACGCCAGGGCCGGCGACTGGGTGGCGCTGCGCGCCGAGCTCGACGTCCTCCTCACGCTCTCCACCGCGCCGCACCCGCTCGACCCGCGCCCGTCGTGGGCGCCGTCCGGGCTGGCCGTCGAGGTCTCGCCGGCCGAGCCGCCGGGGGCGGACGACCCGTCACGCACGTTCCGCGCCGAGTCGGCGCGGGCGCTCGCCGAGACCGAGCGCACCGTGCGGAGCCCGCGTTGAGCGCCCCCGCGCTGGACGTCGTCGTGCCGGCCGGCGACGGCTGGATCGACGTGCTGCCCGCCGGCAGCCGGCTGCGCATCGTCGACCTGGAGGGCAACCAGGCGGTCGACACCCTGCTGTACGACGCGCACGACCCGGCCAACCGCTACAGCGCGGTGGACACGGTGCGGGAGCAGGGCGCGCTCTACCTGAGCACCGGCTCGGTCCTGCGGAGCACGCGCGGCGACGCGCTGGCGACGATCGTGCAGGACACCGTCGGCCGCCACGACACCCTGGGCGGCGCCTGCGCCCAGGAGAGCAACGTCGTGCGCTACGGCCCGCACACCCGCCACCAGCACTCCTGCCGCACGACGTTCGTCCGCAAGGGGGCCGAGCGCGGGCTGGAGCCTCGGGACCTGACCGCGAACATCAACTTCTTCATGAACGTCCCGGTCACCTCCGGCGGCGGGCTGACGTTCCAGGACGGGCTGTCGGCGCCGGGCAAGCACGTGGAGCTCCGTGCCGAGCGGGACCTGCTGGTGCTCCTGAGCTGCTGCCCGCAGCTCAACAACCCCTGCAACGGCTGGAACCCCACGCCGGTACGGCTGCTGCGGTGGGACACGTGACCGCGCGCACCGTCACCGTCGTCGCGCCGGGCGGGCAGACGTCGGTCCAGGACCTGCCCGGCCGCACCGGGCTGTGGTCCGTCGGCGTGCCGCCCTCCGGCGCCTGGGACGACCTCGGCGCGTCGCTGGCCAACCTGGCGGTCGGCAACCCGGCGGGTGCCGCCTGCCTGGAGGCGGTCCTGCGGGGACCGGTCCTGCGCTTCGCCGCCCGCACCCTCGTCTGCCTGGCCGGGGCGGTCGGTGCGGCGACCCTGGACGGCCGCCCGGTGCGCGCCGGACGCGTGCTGGTCGTGCCGGCCGGCGGGCTGCTCGACGTCGGCACCCTCGACGGCCCGGGCATGCGCGGCTACCTCGCCGTCGGCGGCGGCCTGGACGTCGCGCCGGCGCTCGGCAGCCGGTCGACGTTCCTGCTGGGCCGGCTCGGCGGCCACGGCGGGCGCGCCCTGCAGGCCGGCGACGAGCTGCGGATCTGCCGGGACGAGAACCTCGCCGCGCCGGTCGACGTCGACGCGCTGCTGCCCGAGCTCACCGGCCCCTGGCAGGTGCGCGTCGTGCCCGGGCCGCACGGCGCGCCGGAGCACCTCACCGCGGACGGCGTCGAGGCGCTGTTCGACGCCACCTGGCGGGTCGACCACCAGTCCGACCGGACCGGCGTGCGCCTGGTCGGGGCGGCCCCGCAGTTCGCCCGCGAGGACGGCGGCGAGGCCGGCCTGCACCCGAGCAACGTCCACGACAGCGCCTACCCGGTCGGCGCGGTCATGCTCTCCGGCGGCACGCCCGTGGTCGTCGGGCCGGACGGGCCGAGCCTCGGCGGCTTCGTCGTCCCGGCCGTCGTGGTGCAGGCCGACCGGTGGGTGTTCGCTCAGGCGCGTCCCGGTGACCAGGTGCGCCTGGTCCCGGTGACACCGGAGCAGGCCGACGCCGCCAACAGCAGGCGTCGCCGGGAGCTGGCGGACCTCCGCTCGACCGCGGCCCTGGCCGGCCAGCAGGGGCGCGGGCCG
>JAOPWI010000399.1 GCA_025965755.1 Frankiales bacterium
CCGGCGAGCTCGCCCAGCCGGGGCCCGAGCCCCCAGCGCCCCTCGCGGTCGCGGACGAGCAGCCGGTGCACCTCCAGCGCGACGGCGAGCCGGTGGGCGGTCGCCCGCGACAGCCCGGTGCGCTGGGTCAGCGCGGCCAGGCTGGTCGCGCCCTCCTGCACGGCGTCGAGAACGAGAACAGCCTTGTCAAGGACGCCAACTCCGCTACTGTGTTCCACGAAGTGATACTGCCATCCCACGATGTGGGATACAACAGCATGGAGTGCCACGTCATGGGACGCACGCTCGCGGAGAAGGTCTGGGACGACCACGTCGTACGACGGGCTGAGGGCGAGCCCGACCTGCTCTACATCGACCTCCACCTGGTGCACGAGGTGACGAGCCCGCAGGCCTTTGACGGCCTGCGCCTGGCCGGCCGTCCGCTGCGCCGCCCGGACCTCACGCTGGCCACCGAGGACCACAACGTCCCGACCGACCTGCTGCAGGGCCCCATCAAGGACGAGGTCTCGCGCATCCAGGTCGAGACGCTGCGCAAGAACTGCGCCGAGTTCGGCGTCCGCCTGCACCCGATGGGCGACGCCGGCCAGGGCATCGTGCATGTCATCGGCCCGCAGCTGGGGGTCACCCAGCCCGGCATGACGATCGTCTGCGGCGACAGCCACACCAGCACCCACGGCGCCTTTGGCGCGCTGGCGTTCGGCATCGGCACCAGCGAGGTGGAGCACGTCCTCGCCACCCAGACCCTGCCGCTGGTCCGGCCGAGGACCATGGCCGTCACGGTCCAGGGCCAGCTGCAGCCGGGTGTCACCAGCAAGGACCTCGTGCTGGCCCTCATCGCGCAGGTGGGCACCGGCGGCGGCCAGGGCCACGTCGTGGAGTACCGCGGCGAGGCCATCCGCGCGCTGTCCATGGAGGGCCGCATGACGGTCTGCAACATGAGCATCGAGTGGGGCGCCCGCGCCGGCATGATCGCGCCGGACGAGAAGACGTACGCCTACCTGCAGGGCCGCCCGAGCGCGCCGCAGGGCGCCGACTGGGACGCCGCCGTGGCGTACTGGCAGACCCTGCGCACCGACGACGACGCCACCTTCGACAAGGAGGTCGTCCTGGACGCCTCCGCGGTCACGCCCTTCGTCACCTGGGGCACCAACCCCGGGCAGGGCGTTCCGCTGGGCGACGTGGTCCCCGACCCGCTGGCGCTGCCGGCCGGCAACGAGCGCGACGCCGCCGAGCGTGCCCTGGCCTACATGGGCCTGACCGCCGGCACCCCGCTGCGCGACGTCGCGGTGGACACCGTGTTCCTGGGCTCGTGCACCAACGGCCGCATGGAGGACCTGCGGGCCGCCGCCGCGGTGGTGAAGGGCCGCACCGTCGCCCCGGGCGTACGCGCCATGGTCGTGCCGGGTTCGATGCTGGTGAAGCTGCAGGCCGAGCAGGAGGGCCTGGACAAGGTCTTCACCGAGGCCGGCTGGGACTGGCGCAACGCGGGCTGCTCGATGTGCCTGGGCATGAACCCCGACACCCTCGCCCCGGGCGAGCGCAGCGCCTCGACGTCCAACCGCAACTTCGAGGGCCGTCAGGGCCGCGGCGGGCGCACCCACCTCGTCAGCCCCGAGGTCGCCGCCGCCACCGCCGTCGTCGGCCGCCTGGCCGCCCCCGCCGACCTGCAGGAGGTCTGACCATGGACGCCTTCACCACGCACACCGGCACCGCCGTCCCGCTGCGCCGCAGCGACGTCGACACCGACCAGATCATTCCGAGCGACTGGCTCAAGCGGGTCGAGCGCACGGGGTTCGGCGCCGGGCTGTTCAGCGAGTGGCGCGAGGACCCGTCCTTCGTGCTCAACCAGCCGGAGCGGGCGGGCGCGACCGTGCTCGTCGCCGGCGAGAACTTCGGCACCGGCTCCAGCCGCGAGCACGCCGTCTGGGCGCTGGAGGACTTCGGCTTCCGCGCGGTCATCAGCTCGCGCTTCGCCGACATCTTCCGCAGCAACGCGCTCAAGGGCGGCCTGCTCCCGGTGCAGCTGCCGGCTCAGGTCGTCGAGCGCCTGCTCGACCTGGTCGAGAGCGACCCGACCGCGCAGATCACCGTGGACCTCGGTGCCCGCGAGGTCCGCGCCGCAGGCCGCACGGCGACCTTCGAGCTGGACGACTTCACGCGCTGGCGCCTCATGGAGGGGCTGGACGACATCGGCCTGACGCTGCGGCACGAGCCGGACATCACCGCGTACGAGGCGCGCCGCCGGCCCTACATGCCGACGACCGCCCTTGCCTGACGACTTCGTCGTCCTGGCGGAGCGGCTCAAGCAGGCACACCGGCGGCTGCGCGCCCTGGACCTGCCGCCGCAGGACAAGGCCCGCGCCGCCCGCCGGCTGATCGCCCTGACCGACGCGTCCAAGCACGACGTCGCGCGCGCGAGCGCCCGGCTGGACGCCTTTCTGGCCGACCTGGATGCCGGACGGGTCACCCCGGACGAGGACTGAAGCTCGCGCGACACGGCCCAGGTGCTTGGGATGATCGCCACGCGGCCCTAGCGTCGCGCGCCAGAGCACCGTGCTCGGACCGGGTCGAGGGAGTGCGCGATGAACAAGGCCGAGCTGATCGAGGCCGTCACGGACCGCGTGGGCGACAAGCGCGCCGCCGGGGTCGCCGTCGAGGCGGTGCTGGAGGCCATCACGCGCGCCGTCGCCCAGGGCGAGAAGGTCGCGCTGAGCGGGTTCGGCGTCTTCGAGAAGGTCGACCGCGCCGCGCGCACCGCCCGCAACCCCGGGACGGGCGCGGTCGTCAAGGTCAAGAAGACCTCGGTCCCGAAGTTCCGCCCGGGCACCGGGTTCAAGCAGGCCGTCAGCGGCGCCAGGAAGCTGCCCGCCCTGCCCAGGCCGGCGGCCTC
>JAOPWI010000431.1 GCA_025965755.1 Frankiales bacterium
GGCCTGCCGCGGGCCGCCGCTGCCCACGCGCGCGTAACCCGCCGCGCCGCGGCTGCGGCCCTCGGCCCAGACGACCAGGACCGTGACGGCGACGAGCAGCAGGCCCAGCACGGCCGCCGGCGTGCGGTCGAAGGAGGACCGGTAGCTGGTGTAGATGACCCGGGTGAAGGCGTCGAAGCGCATCACCGAGACCGCGCCGAAGTCCGACAGCACGTACAGCGCCACGAGCAGGCCGCCGGCCGCGAGGGCCGGCCGCAGCTGGGGCAGCGTCGCCCGCCGGAAGGCCTGCCACGGGGTCAGCCCGAGGGAGCGGGCGACCTCCTCGGTCGAGGGGTCCAGGCGGCGCAGGGCCGCGGCGACCGGCAGCAGGACGTACGGGTAGCAGCAGGCCGACAGCACCAGCGCGGCCCCCCAGAAGCCGGCCATGGACGGGACGAAGCTGATCCAGGCGAACGCCGCCACGTAGGTCGGGACCGCCAGCGGCAGCGCGGCGAGCACGGTCAGCACCCGGCGCAGCGGCAGGTCGGACCGGACGGTCAGCCAGGCGAGCGCCGTGCCGACCACCAGGCAGACGGTCGTGACCAGGCCGCCGAGCGCCAGGCTGCGCAGCAGCAGCCGGGCGGTGCGCTCGCGGAGCAGGACGTCGCCGACCG
Organism: Frankiales bacterium; assembly: GCA_025965755.1. Classification (GTDB taxonomy): domain Bacteria; phylum Actinomycetota; class Actinomycetes; order Mycobacteriales; family SCTD01; genus RYN-170. Next base: position 654 of record JAOPWI010000431.1, read on the forward strand.
TGCCGACGCCCTGCTCGAACGCGCGCACGACCAGGTAGACGAGCGGCAGCAGCGCGACCAGGGCGGTGAGCAGCGCCGGCCCGACGAGCAGCAGCGGCGGCCGGGCATGCCGACCACCCGGGGGGACGACGAGCTCGTCCACCCGGGCCGGGGGAAGGGTGGTGGTCAGCGCGGGCCTACGTCAGGCCGGTCTCGTCGAGCAGCTTCAGGGTCTCGTCCAGGGTGTCCAGCTGCGACAGGTCGACGTCCGGTCCCTGCAGCGAGGCCAGCGCCGGCAGCCCGGGAACGTCCGGCTGCACGCCGGCGACCAGCGGGAACTCCTTGGTCTGCTCGGCGAAGTAGGTCTGCGCCCGCTCGCCGAGCAGGAACTGCACGAAGGCCTGGGTGCGCGCGTCGGCCTTGCCCTCCAGGACGCCGACACCGGCCACGTTGACCAGCGAGCCGAGGTCCTTGCCCGGGAACAGGTAGTTGCGGGCGGTCAGCTTGTCCAGGCCGCCGGCCTCGGCGGCCTTCTCGTACAGGTAGTAGTGGTTGACCAGGCCCATCGGCACCTGGCCCTCGTTGACCGCGTCCACGATCTGGCTGTTGCCGTCGTAGGGCTTGGGCTCGTTGGCCTTGAAGCCGGTCAGCCAGGCGCGGGTGCGCTCCTCGCCCACCGTGACGCGCATGGCCGTGACAAAGGACTGGAAGGACGCGTTGGTCGGCGCGTAGGCGACCTTGCCCTTGTACTGGGGCTTGACCAGGTCGAAGACGCTCTTGGGCAGGCTGGCCGCGGGCACCTGCTCGGGGTTGTAGACGACGACGCGCGAGCGGCCCGAGACGCCGACCCAGCGGCCGTCCCGGGAGCGGTAGCGGGCCGGAACCTTGTCCAGCTCCTCCTGCGCCAGGGGGGCGAGGCGACCCTGGTCCTGCAGAGCCCCGAGGGCGCCGGCGTCCTGCGACAGGAAGACGGCGGCGGGAGTGCGCTCGCCCTCCTCCAGGAGCTGGGCGGCCAGCTCGGCGCTGCCGCCGTAGCGGGGCGTGACCGCGATGCCGGTGGCCGCGGTGAAGTCCTTGAGCAGCGGCTCGATGAGCGCCTTCTGGCGGCCGCTGTAGACGACCAGGCCCTCACCGTCGTTGCCGGTGTCGGACGAGCCGCCGCCGCACGCGGCCAGCAGGACCAGCAGGGAGGTGGCGGCGGCGGCGGCCAGCCGCCGGGACGTGCGCTTCACAGGAGGTCCTCGCGTCGTCGGTCAAGTTAGGTGAACCTTACAAGACCCTCAGCCTGACCTGCGGGTGACCTCTTTCTGTTGGCCCGGCCACAGGGGCGCCCCGTCCGGTTCGGGTGGCCCGTACTGCGGTAGTGGGTGATCATCCGGTACGGACTGACGACGCGAAGGGCACGACGTGGCAGAGCTCAAGAAGGGCAGCCGGGTGACCGGTGACGAGCGCGGGAAACTCGCCGACGACCTGAAGAAGCGGTACGAGGGCGGCGAGAGCATCCGCCTGCTGGCCGAGACCTCCGGCCGGTCGTACGGCTTCGTGCACCGCATCCTCACCGAGTCGGGGGCGACTCTGCGCGGTCGCGGCGGCGCGACGAGGAAGAAGACCTCCTGAGCCCGGCGTTGTCCTGAGCAGTCGCACACCCGGGAAGGGGTGACCTGTGCAGGACGTCGCCCAGTTCTCGATGATGAGGTCGTTTCGACGCGACCCCTCGGTGACCGACGCCAAGCTCGCACCCGGCACGTTCACGCGGATCGTGCGCTTCGCCTCGCCGTACCGCCGTGAGCTCGTCTGGTTCCTCGTCCTCATCGTCGTCTCGGCCGTCCTGGCGGTGGCCAATCCGCTGATCTTCAAGAAGATCATCGACGACGGCATCGGCACCAACCCGCCGGAGAGCGGCAATCCGGGGCTCGTCGTCGCGCTGGCGCTGCTGGTCGCCGGCCTGGCCCTGGCCGACGCGGTCCTGTCGCTGGCGCAGCGCTGGTACTCCACCCGCATCGGCGAGGGCCTGATCTTCGACATGCGGTCGAAGGTGTACGCGCACATCTCCCGGATGCCGATCGCGTTCTTCACGCGCACGCAGACCGGCGCGCTCATCAGCCGCCTCAACAACGACGTTCTCGGCGCGCAGTCGGCCTTCACCGGCACCCTGTCCGGCGTCGTCTCCAACGTCATCGGCGTCGTCCTCACGCTCGCCGCGATGCTGGTCCTGTCCTGGCAGATCACCCTGCTGTCGCTGGTGCTGCTGCCGGTGTTCGTCATCCCGGCCAAGCTGATCGGCACCAAGCTGCAGGCCCTGACCCGCGAGGGTTACTTCCTCAACGCGCAGATGACCAACACCATGACCGAGCGCTTCAACGTCTCGGGCGCGCTGCTGGTGAAGCTGTTCGGCCGCCCCGAGGTCGAGGACGCGGCCTTCCGCGACAAGGCCGGCCGGGTCCGGGACATCGGCATCACGTCGGCGATGTACGGCCGGGTCTTCTTCGTCTCACTCACCACCGTGGCGGCGCTGGCGACCGCGATGGTCTACGGCGTCGGCGGCACGCTGGCGGCGAACGGCTCGCTCGGCGTCGGCACCGTCGTGGCGCTCGCCGCCTACCTCACCCGGCTGTACGGGCCGCTCACGGCGCTGTCCAACGTCCGGGTCGACGTCATGACCGCGCTGGTGTCCTTCGAGCGGGTCTTCGAGGTCCTGGACCTGGAGCCGATGGTCGCGGAGAAGCCGGACGCGGTCGCCCTGGCGCCGGGCGCCACCTCGATCGAGTTCGACGACGTGGTGTTCGCCTATCCGACCGCCGAGGAGGTCTCGCTCGCCTCGCTGGAGTCGGTCGCCGTCCTCGACACGTCGCCGTCCTCGACCGTGCTGCGGGGCATCTCCTTCCGGGCCGAGCCGGGGCAGCTGGTCGCGCTCGTCGGCCCGTCCGGCGCCGGCAAGACGACGATCAGCCAGCTGGTCACCCGCATGTACGACGTGCTGGACGGCAGCGTCCGGATCGGCGGCATCGACGTCCGGGACGTGACCCTGCAGTCGCTGCGCGACGCGGTCGGGGTCGTCACCCAGGACGCCCACATGTTCCACGACACGATCCGGGCCAACCTGCTCTACGCCAAGCCCGACGCCACGGACGCCGAGCTGTGGGCCGCCCTGGAGGCCGCCCACGTCGGCCCGCTCGTGCACGCGCTGCCCGAGGGGCTGGACACGCTCGTGGGCGACCGCGGCTACCGGCTGTCCGGCGGGGAGAAGCAGCGGATGGCCATCGCCCGGCTGCTGCTCAAGGCGCCCGGCGTGGTGGTGCTGGACGAGGCGACGGCCCACCTGGACAGCGAGTCCGAGGCGGCGGTGCAGCGCGCCCTGCAGTCGGCGCTCAGCGGGCGCACGTCCCTGGTCATCGCGCACCGGCTGTCCACGGTCCGCGAGGCCGACCAGATCCTCGTCGTCGAGGACGGCCGGATCGCCGAGGCCGGGCGGCACGAGGAGCTGATCGCCCGCGGCGGGCTCTACACCGAGCTCTACCGCACGCAGTTCGCCTCGCAGGGGGCGCCGGACGACGCCGCGGTGGGCGAGCCGGTCTAGCCGTGCCCGGCGTCGACGCGGTGCTGGCCGCCGCCCGGGCCGGGGTGCCCCGGCTCACGCCTGTCCAGGCGCTGGCCGCGGCCCGC
>JAOPWI010000010.1 GCA_025965755.1 Frankiales bacterium
CGCCTCGGGCGGGGGTGGCGCTGGCTGCCGGGCTGGGCGCAGGTTCTGGTGGCGCTGGTCGGCCTGCCGGCGCTGCTGTCGATGCTCGTGCGCGTCCCGCCCGCGCCGGGGCCCGACCAGGAGCCGGGCCCGCTCGCCCGGCTCGGCCGGGTGCTGATCACCTCCTGCGACCCGCGCGTCGTGCACACCGTCGGCGCCGGCGGGCGCATCAGCCCGAGGCCGCGGTACGCCTGCCCGCGCGCGCTGGTCTTCGACCGCACCGGCATCACGTACGTCTCCGACGACCGGAGCGTGCGCGTGGTCGGACCGGACGGCGTGGCGCGCGGCCTGGACGGTGTCGCGAACCCCGGGCCGCTGGTCACCCGACGCGACGTGCTGGCCCTGCGCGAGCAGCTGCCCGGGCGGGACGCCGTGGGCGTGGGCGTCGACGGGACCCTCTACGTGCGCGACATCGACAACCGCCGGGTCCGGCTGCTGACCTCGGACGGCCGGCTCGTCGGGCTCGCCGGCGAGCCCGAGCCGGCGCCGGCCCGGCGGGCGCCGGGTGACACCTCCTCGCGGCGCGAGCAGGTCGCCGTGGACGCGCTCGGCGCGGTGTACGTCGCCGACACCGAGGGCAACCGCATCCGCAAGATCCAGGCCGACGAGGTCGAGACCAACTGGGCCGGCACCGGGCAGCCGGCCAGCTCCGGCGACCTGGCGCCGGCGTCCCAAGCCGGCCTGCAGGCGCCCCAGGACGTGACGATCGACCGCTCCGGCCGCCTGTTCGTCACCGAGGGAAGCCGGCTGCGCCGCATCGACCGCGACGGCACCATCTCCACGGTCGCCGGCACCGGCGGCACCGGCCCGCCCGGCAACGATGCCCCGGCCGTGCTGGCCTCCCTGCGCCGGCCGACGGAGGTGGCCCTGGACGGTCGCGGCAACGTCTACGTCGTCGACCTGCCGGCCGACGCGATCCGGCGCGTTGCCCCGGACGGGATCATCACCACGCTGCGCAAGTAGCGGGCGGTCCCGCCGGCCGTCGCGCTCAGAACAGCGTCGTGGGCTCCGGCTCCGCGGGCGGGGCCGGCTCGGCCAGCACCGCCTCCAGCGGCTCGGCCTGGACGACCTGCAGGCGCTGGGTGGCGCGGGTGAGCGCGACGTAGAGCGTGCGCAGACCCGCCGGGCGGGTCAGCGCCTCCTCGACGAGGCCGCGCGGCGAGACGACGACGCAGCCGTCGAACTCCAGGCCCTTGACCGCCCACGAGTCCAGCAGCGTCAGGCGGTCGTCGAAGGGCAGGGCGGCGTGCAGGGCGTCCAGCATCGCGTGCGGCGCCACGACGCCCACCGTGCCGGTGACCGCGCCGAGCAGCTCCTGGACGGCGAGGCCCACCGCAGCGACCAGGTCCGGGCCGGTGCGCATCACCGGCTCGACGCCGGTCGTGCGCACCGCGGCGGGAGCGACGGCGGACGGGTCGATGACGGCGAGCACCCGGGCGGCCAGCGCGGCCACCTCGGTGGAGGTGCGGTAGTTCGTGCTCAAGGTGGCCTCACGCAGGCGCGACCGGCCCAGGACCGACGCCAGCGCGTCGCGGATCTCCTGAACGTCCGGCCAGGCCGACTGCGCCCAGTCGCCCACCACGGTCCAGCTCGCCCCGCGGGCCCGGCGGCCGATCATCCGCCACTGCATCGGCGTGACGTCCTGCGCCTCGTCGACGACGACGTGGGCGTACGTCCGGTGCTCGAGGTCGTCGGCGATGCGGCGGGCGGCGCGGGTGGTGCGGTCGGCGAAGGTGGTGACCTCGCCGACGTGCTCGTCCAGGTCGTCGAGCTCGCTCCAGTCGTCGTCGTCCTCGGGCTCGGGCTCGGGCGGCGCGCCGAGCATCTCCGCGAGCTCGTCGAAGATCGCGGCGTCCGCGGGGGAGAACAGGCCGGTGGCCCAGGAGTCGCGCAGGGCCGTCAGCTCGTCCGGCGACAGCAGGCCCCGGGCGGCGCGCTCCAGGTCCACGTCCCCCGCCCGCAGCGACGACAGGACCTGCGCCGGAGCGAGCACCGGCCACGCCTGGTCGAGCAGGCGTCGCAGGCCCGGCTCATCGCGCACCCACTCGGCGAAGTCCTCGCGATCGCCCTTCTCCTCGCGGGGGGCGTTGGGCCGGCGCTGCCAGGCCCGCCAGGCCACCTCGACCACGGCGGCCGCGAACGCCCCCCGGCCGGCGTTGTGGCTGCGCGCGCCGCGGCGGACCGTGGCGCGGCGGCGGGCGACCTCGCCGCCGGGCAGCTCGATCGTGTAGCCCCAGCGGGTCAGCGCGACGTCGGGCACCCGGCCGGGGTCGGCCAGCTGGCGCACGACCCGCTTGAGCAGCTCCACCATGCGCACCGAGCCCTTGACCGCGGTGGCGGCCGGGGGCTCCCAGCCGCCGACGTCCAGACCGTGCGGCAGGTTGGGCAGGTCGGCCAGGCTGGACAGCCGGACGCTCGTCTCGCCGAGGGCCGGCAGCACCGCGCCGATGTAGTCCACGAACACCGACGACGGGCCGACGACGAGGACGCCGCGGCGGCCGTACCACTCGCGGCGGGCGTACATGAGGTAGGCGACGCGGTGCAGCGCGACGGCGGTCTTGCCGGTGCCCGGGCCGCCGGTGACGACCAGGGCGCCGTCGTCGGGCGCGCGGACGGCGGCATCCTGCTCGGCCTGGATGGTGGAGACGATGTCGCGCATCTGCGGGCCGCGCTCGCGGCTGACGGCGGCCAGAAACGCTCCGTCGCCGACCACGACCGTGCCGGCGAGCGCCTCGGCGCCCTCCGGGTCGAGCAGCTCGTCGTCGACGCCGGTGACGATCGTCTCGCGGGTGCTGATGGTCCGGCGGCGGACGACGCCGAGCGGGTTGGCGGCCGTCGCCTGGTAGAACGCCGCCGCCGCGGGGGCGCGCCAGTCGACGACGATCGGCTCCTGCTGCAGCGTGCGCAGCCCGATCCGGCCCAGATGCAGGACCTGCCCGTCGGCGCGGTCGAGCCGGCCGAAGACCAGCCCCTCGCCGGCCACGTCCAGGTCGGCGCGCCGGGCGGCGGCGGCCAGGGCGGTGACGTCGCGCTCGTACAGGGACTGGGGGGTGCCGCCCTGGGAGGGGCGCAGGCTCTCCTTCTCGCGGACGCCGGCCTCGCCGCGCAGCTCCTCGAGCCGCGCGGCCGCCTGGTCGACGACCTCCTGCTCGCGCGCCAACTCGGCGGCGAGCGTGCTGTCTGACAAGAGGTCCCCTCCGAGCGGTCGGACGGGCAGGCTAGCGAGGCATCGGGACCAGCCGCCTGTCAGGGACCACCGGGCCGGCCCGCCCGGGCGGCGACGCACTCCCCGGCGGGGCTCCGGTCGACCTCCCGCACGGGCCGGGAGGCGTCGGGCAGGGGCGTCAGGTGCGGGAGATCAGCGGGCCGAGGAAGCCGGTGGCGTAGCGGCTGGCCCACAGCGCGTTCCAGCTGTGGCCGGCCTCCGGCATGCCGACCACGGTCAGCGACGCGATGCCGGTGCAGCCGCGGTAGCCCATCAGCCAGCGGCCGTCCGTGCGGTCGACGACCTTGGAGCGGCAGCGGCCGGCATCGGCGTACGCCGCCGCGGAGGTCAGGCCGGGACGCGGCGCGGAGTCGATGAACTGGGTGCGCTTCTGGGTGAACGCCCAGGGAATGGTGGTGTCCAGCAGGCCGTGGACGATCAGCGTCGGCGGCAGTTTCGTGCTCGGACTGCACGGCGCCTGCAGGGAGCCGGCCACGATGACCGCCTTGGCGGCGAACCGCGGGGAGCTGCACAGCAGCCGGTAGGCCATCTGCCCGCCGGTCGAGTAGCCGACCAGGCCGATGCGCGAGTCCGGCAGCGCGTAGCGGCCCTGGAGCAGGGTGCGCACCTCGTTGAGGAAGCCGACGTCGTCGACGCCGGCCCGCATGCTCGATCCGCAGCAGGTTCCGGCGTTCCAGTCGCCGTCGACGGTCGACGGAAAGGCGAGCGCGAAGCCGGCCGTCCGCAGCTGGTCGAGGGTGAGGTCCTTGGCGGTGCGGGCGGCCGACAGGGCGTGCGGGCCCAGCACCAGGACCAGGCCCTGGGGCGCCGCGCCGGTCAGCGGCTCCTGGAGCAGCACCGAGCGCGAGCGCGGGCCGGACACCATCCGCATCACCTCGCCCTCCGAGGTGCCGGTGGCGGTCACCGCCTCGGCCTGCTGCGCCGCGGGGGAGGCCAGCGGCGCGGGCGTGGTGCCCATGGCCGCCGGGCCGGAGCGGAACAGCAGGACGGAGCCGACCAGGACCGCGAGGCCCACCGCGGCCAGGCCGCCGACGCGGAAGGGCGCGCTGAGGCGGCGTGGCGGCGGCGCGGGGCCGACCCGCTTGGGCACCTTCGGACCGCGCGGCCGCTGGGCCGGGGCAGCCGTCACCGCCGGCGCGCGTGCGCGCCGGCGCCCGACTGCAGTGGTCTGCACATCATCAGTCTGACCTACTCCGACCCCCTGCGGGAGGAAACCTGCGGGGATCCGGCGGCGAACGGGTGACACCCGTTGTGACCAGGCCGCACCCCCCGTCGGGGTGGTCGTCGCGGCGCGGGCACCAGGAGACCGGCCGGGGCGCCGATCGTCAGCTGTGCGCCGACGCCTCAGGACTGCCCTGCTGCCCGCCCTGCTCCTGCTGCTGGGGACCTTCGCGCTGCCCGCGGGGGCCGCCGTGGACCCGGGAACGGGCCAGGCGTACGAGACCGCGCGGGTGGTGGTGCCGATGACCTTCCCGGTCGCCGGGCCCACCAGCTTCAGCGACAACTTCCTGGCCTGCCGCTCCGGCTGCGCCCGGATGCACATGGGCCAGGACCTGATGGGCCCGAAGATGTCGCCGCTGGTGGCCGCCTTCGACGGCGTCGTGACGTCGGTGTCCCGCGACAGCCGCAGCGGCAACACCCTGACGATCGCGGCCGACCGCGGACCGGCCGCCGGCTGGAGCGCCATCTACGTCCACGTCAACAACGACACCCCGGGCACCGACGACGGCAGGGGCACCGGGGCGTACGCCTTTCCGGCCGGCATCGAGCCCGGTGCGCGGGTGCTCGCCGGCCAGCTCGTGGCCTGGCGCGGTGACTCCGGCAACGCCGAGAGCACCGGTCCCCACCTGCACCTCGAGCTGCGCAAGGGCTCCGGCTGGGGCGGCACGGTCTACAACGCCTACCCGTCGCTGGCGGCCGCGCGCCGGCTGGCGGTGCCGGCCCCCAGCGGGCCGCACCCCGCCGGCAGCCTCATGCGCCACCCGACCGGCTCGCTGTGGCTGCTCAGCGACGACGCCAAGCGCCCGGTGTCGGCCGCGGTGCTGGCCAGCCTGGGCCGGTCGGCCGCCTCCGCCGTGCCGATGACGTCCAGCGAGTCCCTGGGCTACCGCACCGGACCGGCGGCCCTGCCGCCCGACGGCGCGGTGCTGCGCGATCCGGCGGGCACCACCTGGCTGGTCACCGCCGGCACCCGGGCCAAGGCCCCGGCGCCGGGCCTGGCCGCGCTGGGCCTGGCCGCCCCGCGGGTCTGGCCGGTGGGCGACGCCGACCTGGCCGGCCTGCCGGTGGTCGAGGAGCTGCCGCAGACGCCGTTCTACGCCGGCGCGCTGCACCGCGTCGACGGCCGGGTGCACCAGGTCGGCGCCGACGGGCTGCTGCATCCGGCGACCCCCGCGGTCACCGGCAGCCACGGCTGGACCACCTCCGACGTGGCGGCCCTTCCCGAGGGCAGCGAGCTGCCGGCGCAGGGCGCTCCGCTGGGCCTGCGCGACGGCACCCTGGTGCAGACGCCCGGCCACCTCGTCGCCGTCGTGAGCGGCGGGGCGGTGCGACGGCTGCGCGACGCCCGCCAGGTCGCCGCCTACGGCTACAGCGGCCGTCCGCGGCAGGTCGTCCCGGCCGCCGAGCTGGCCGGCCTGCGCACCGCGGAGATCAGCCAGCGCTGACCCGGCTAGCGTCGCAGGGTGACCGAGCTGCGCCGGGGAACCGCCTACGCCGCGGCGGCGTACCTGCTCTGGGGTCTGTTCCCGCTGTACTGGCCGCTGCTGGATCCGGCGTCGGCCGTGGAGGTCCTCGCCCACCGCATCGTCTGGTCGCTCGTCGTCGTCGCGGTCCTGCTCCAGGTGACCAGGCGCTGGGCGCAGCTGCGCGCCGCGGTGGCCGACCGGCGGCGGCTGCTGCGGCTGTCGCTCGCGGCCGTGGCGATCGCCCTCAACTGGGGCGTCTACATCTACGGCGTGCAGAGCGACCAGGTCGTGGAGGCCTCGCTCGGCTACTTCGTCAGCCCGCTCCTGACCGTGCTGCTCGGGGTGCTCGTGCTCGGTGAGCCGCTGAGCCGCAGCCAGTGGATCTCGCTCGGCGCGGCCGGCCTCGCGGTGCTCGTGCTGACCGTCGAGGGCGGTCGGCCGCCGTGGATCGCGCTGGTGCTGGCCTGCTCGTTCGGGCTGTACGGCCTGCTCAAGAAGACCGTCGGCATCGGCCCGCTCGAGGGGCTGGCCGTCGAGACCGCCGTGCTCACGCCGGTCGCGGCGGTGTTCCTGCTGGCGGGCGCCGGCACCTTCACCACCGAGGGGCCGGGTCACGTGGCGCTGCTCGTCGGCGGCGGTGTCGTGACCGCCATCCCGCTGCTGCTGTTCGGCGCCGCCGCCGGGCGGGTCACGCTGACGACGCTCGGGATGCTGCAGTACGTGACGCCCACCATCCAGTTCCTGATCGGCGTGCTGCTCCTGCACGAGCCGATGGGGCCGGTCCGGCTGCTGGGGTTCGCGCTGGTCTGGACGGCGCTCGCGGTCTTCACCGTCGACCTGCTGCGGCAGCGCCGGCGCGGCGTCGTCCTGGAGCCGGCCTGAGCGCAGACCACCCGTCCGGGTGATCGCCTGACCGGGTAGCGGCCCGATGAAGGTGCTGCGGGCCATGGATGGCCTGCCGTTGCTGCTCGATTCCCAAGGAAGGGAAGCCGCCGCATGTCCACGCTCCTGCTGTGCGACGACCACCGGGTCGTTCGTGAGGCGCTCGCCCAGCTCCTGCTCCAGGTGGGCGACGTCGAGCGCGTCGACCTCGCCGGCTCCGGCGAGGAGGCGCTCGCCCGCTTCCCCGTGCTGCAGCCCGACGCCGTCGTCATGGACGTGCGGATGCCCGGGCTGGACGGCGTGACCACCACGCAGCGCCTGCTCAAGGAGCACCCCGAGGCGCGGGTGCTGCTGCTGTCGGGCGAGGCGCGCGAGGAGGACCGGCTGCGCGCGCTGCGCGCCGGCGCCCGCGGCTTCGTGCCCAAGGACATTGACGCGGACGGGTTGCGTGCCGCGGTCGGCCGGGTGCTCGACGGCGAGGACCTGCTCACCCGGGCCCAGCGCCGGGCGCTCGAGGCGGTGCCGGACAAGCCCGGCGTGGCCCTGTCGCCGCGCGAGCTGCAGGTGCTGCACGGCATGTCGGAGGGCCAGAGCAACGCCGAGATCGGCCGGTCCCTGTGGCTGTCCGAGGACACGATCAAGGTGCACGCCAAGAAGCTGTTCGTGAAGACCGGCGTGCACGACCGCGCGGCCGCGGTGGCCTGGGCGTTCCGCAGCGGCATCCTCGCCTGAGGCTCCCTACTGTGGGCGGGTGCTGCTCCGTACCGACGCCCCGCTCGCGCCGCTGACCACGCTCGGCATCGGGGGAACGGCGCGGCGCCTGGTGACGGCGTACGACGAGGCCGAGATCGTGGCGGCGGTCCGCGCCGCCGACCAGGCCGGTGAGGACCTGCTGATCCTCGGCGGGGGCAGCAACCTGGTCCTGCCCGACGGTGCCTTCGAGGGCACGGTGGTGCGGGTGCTCGCGCACGGGCTGCGGGCCACCCGCGACGGCGACCGGGTGCTGCTGGAGGCCGCCGCGGGCGAGGACTGGGACGGGTTCGTGGCGCTCTGCGTCGCCGACCGGCTGGTCGGCGTGGAGTGCCTGTCCGGCATTCCCGGGCTGGTCGGCGGCACCCCGGTGCAGAACGTCGGGGCGTACGGCCAGGAGGTCGCGCAGACCGTCACGCGGGTCCGGGCGTACGACCGCGACGCCGGCGAGGTGGTCGAGCTGGACGCGGCGCAGTGCCGGTTCACCTACCGGCACAGCGTCTTCAAGGGCTCCCGGCGACACGTCGTGCTGGCGGTGCAGTTCGCGCTGGAGCCGGGCGACCTGAGCGCGCCGGTCCGCTACGGCGAGCTGGCCCGGGCTCTGGGCGTGGAGGTCGGCGAGCGGGCGCCGCTGGACCGGGTGCGCGCGGCGGTGCTCGCGCTGCGCCGCGGCAAGGGCATGGTCGTCGACCCGGCCGACCCCGACAGCCGCAGCGCCGGCTCGTTCTTCACCAACCCGCTGCTGAGCCCGGCCGAGGTCGAGCGCCTGCGCGGTCGCGTCGCCGAGCGCCTCGGGGAGCAGGTGCTGCTCCCGACCCACCCCGAGCCGGACGGCCGCAGCAAGGTGTCGGCGGCCTGGCTGATCGAGCACAGCGGCTTCGCCAAGGGCTGGGGCGAGGGCCCGGTCGGGCTGTCCACCAAGCACGTCCTGGCGCTGGTCAACCGCGGCGGGGCGCGCTCGGAGGACCTGCGCCGGGCCGCCCGCGAGGTCCGCGAGGGCGTCCGCGCGGCGTTCGGCGTCGAGCTGGTGCCCGAGCCGGTGCTGCTGGCGGGCCCGCTGTAGCCCCGGCCGCCCCTAGTCCATGGACCGGAGCATCTCCATCAGCTCGACGCACTTGGGGCAGATGGGGTACTTCTCGGGGTCCCGGTTGGGCATCCAGGTCTTGCCGCAGAGGGCCACCGCGGGCGTGCCGTCCAGGGCACTGCGCATGATGTCCTCCTTCTTCACGTAGTGGCTGTTCTTCGGTTCGTCGTCGCCGGTGTCCAGCGCGGGGTTGTCGATCGGGCGGGTGTCGAGCTCGGTCATGGGACGAGGGTACGACCGGCGGTGCGCTCCAGGACGGCGCTCCACTCGGCGACGAAACGCTCGATGCCGAACCGCTCGCGGGCCAGCCGCTGCGCGCCGCGGGACAGCTCGGCCGCCTCGTCCGGGTCCTCGAGCAGCCGGCGGACGTGCCCGGCCAGCTTGCGCACGTCCGTCTCCACGTAGCCGTTGACGCCGTTCTGCACCGCGGTGGCCATCTCGGTGGTGGCGAGCCCGACCACCGGCAGCCCGAGCGCCATCGCCTCGCACACCGCCAGGCCCATGCTCGTGTAGCGGATCGGGTTGAACAGGCACCGGTAGTCCGGCAGCCGCTTGTGCAGCTCGGTGAGCCGGATGTCGCCGAGCCAGCGGTCGTGGGCGCCACCGTTCATGCCGGCGAGGTCGACGGGGACCTGGGCGGCGACCGCGTCGAAGACGTCCGGGCCGAGCCGCCGCCCCCGCCGGTAGAGGTTGTTCACGACGGTGATGGCCGCGGCCGTCGACCCGGTCCACGGCACGTCCTGCGGCACGACGACGCCGTGGTCGATGACCGTGGTCGGCGTGACGCCGTTGTCCCACATCAGCTGGTTGAACGGCGTGACGTGCACGAGCAGGGTGCTCTCGTCCTGCACCGGGTGCAGCGCGTCGTTGGGCCAGCCGCGGGGCGGGTCGTGCTCGACGTGCAGCCGGGGCAGCTCGTGCACCCGGCCGCCGAGCACGTCGTGACGGTCGGTCTCCCAGTTGGCGCGCGACTGGGTGAGCACGAGGTCGAGCTCGGCGTCGGCCAGCTCGCCGACCGGCACCTCGACCACGTTGGCGCCCCAGGGAAAGCCGGCATGCGCCCCGGCGTACCCCTCACCGCCCTCCGGGCGCACCGGCAGCAGCCAGGTCACCGGAACCTGGCTCAGGTAGTAGAGGTAGGAGCCGTGCACGTGCCAGGTCAGGACCCTCACCGGCTCCGAGGTGCCCGGGCGCCGGCCGCAGGAAACGCGCACGGTTGTGCGCCGCGGGGCCGGGGCACCAGGAGCCCACCAGGACGGCGGTTCCCCCGGATCGTCCGCCCCGGGTCCGGCTGAGCCGGAGAGCTAGCTCACCCGCTCCGGCGGCCGGCCCGCGGTGTGGTCCGCCGCAGCGGGGTATCTGGCCAGCCCGAGCCCCGCCCGACCCCGGAGTCCCCCCTGTCCAGCACCCGCGATCGCCTCCGCACCACCGCCCGCACCGCGTACGGCTGGGACGACCTGCGCCCCGGACAGCTCGAGGCGATGGAGTCGGTCATGGCCGGCGAGGACACCCTCGTCGTCATGCCGACCGGTTCCGGCAAGAGCGCCGTCTACCAGGTCCCCGCCCTGCTGCTCGACGGCCCGACGGTCGTGGTCAGCCCGCTGATCGCCCTGCAGCGCGACCAGGTGCAGCGGCTGGCCGGCAACGCCGAGGCCGGCGGCGCGGTCGCCGCCAACAGCAGCCTGTCGGAGTCGGCGAAGGAGGAGGCCTTCGAGCGCCTGCGCACCGGTGACGTGGAGTTCTTCTTTCTGGCTCCCGAGCAGCTGGCCAAGCCCGAGGTGCTGGACGCCGTGGCCGAGGCCAAGCCCTCGCTGTTCGTCATCGACGAGGCGCACTGCATCTCCTCGTGGGGCCACGACTTCCGGCCCGACTACCTCAAGCTCGGCAACGTCATCGAGCGGCTGGGGCACCCGACGGTGCTCGCGCTGACCGCGACCGCCTCGCCGCCCGTGCGCGAGGAGATCCTCGAGCGCCTGCACCTGCAGGACGCGCGCCAGCTCGTCCGCGGCTTCGACCGGCCCAACCTCCGGCTGTCGGTGGAGGGCCACCGCGACGACGACCAGCGCCGTGAGGCGGTCGTGCTGCGGGCGATGGGGGAGCCGAAGCCGGGCCTGGTCTACACCGCGACCCGCAAGAGCGCGGAGGCCTACGCCGAGGCGATGGCGGAGTACGGCATCGCCGCGGCGGCCTATCACGCCGGCATGCGCGCGGCCGACCGGGAGGACGTCCACACCGGGTTCACCGCCGGCGACCTCGACGTGGTCGTGGCGACCACGGCCTTCGGCATGGGCATCGACAAGTCCAACGTGCGCTTCGTGCTGCACGCCGAGGTGGCCGACTCCCTGGACAGCTACTACCAGGAGATCGGCCGCGCCGGGCGCGACGGGGAGCCCGCCGAGGCGGTGCTGTTCTACCGCCAGGAGGACCTGGGGCTGCGCAAGTTCTTCGCCTCCGGTGGCCCGGACGAGACCGCGCTGCGCAAGGTCGCGACCCTCGTGCACCACGCGGAAGGGCCGGTCCAGCCGACCGACCTGGCCGACGAGATGGACCTGTCGGCGACCCGGCTGTCGGGTCTGGTGAACCTGCTGGAGCAGGCCGGCGCGGTCGAGGTGCAGGTCGACGGCCGGCTGGACACCACCCAGGACCTCACGCCCCGCGCGGCCGCGCGGGCGGCGGCGGACGTGGCCGAGTCGCACAAGAAGGTCGAGCAGTCCCGCCTGAGCATGATGCAGGGGTACGCCGAGACCCAGGGCTGCCGGCGGCAGTACCTGCTGGCCTACTTCGGGGAGACCCTGGAGGAGCCCTGCGGGCACTGCGACAACTGCGAGGACGGCACCGCGGAGGAGCAGCCCGACGCGGCCGACTCCCCGTACGCCCTGCAGTCCCGCGTGAACCACGCGCAGTGGGGCGGCGGAACCGTGATGCGCTACGAGGGCGACCGGATCGTGGTGCTGTTCGACGCGGTCGGCTACCGCACCCTGTCGCTCGAGGCGGTGGCCGCGCGCGGGCTGCTGGAGTCGGCGTGAGCACCGAGGTGGACGCGGTCGTCGTCGGCGGGGGCGCGGCCGGGCTCGCGGCGGCGGCGTGGCTGGCCCGCTACCGGCGCTCGGTGGTGGTGCTCGACTCGCAGGACTACCGCAGCAAGCAGGTGGAGCGGTCGCACGGCTATCTCGGCCGGGACCCGCAGAAGCCGCTGGACCTGCTGGCCCGGGGGCGCGAGGAGGTGCTGGCCTACCCGACCGCGCAGATCCGCATCGGCGAGCAGGTCACGCACGTCGCCCGTCGCGACGACGGCCTGTTCGAGGTGGGCCCGGACCTGGTGTGCCACCGGCTCGTCCTCGCGTGCGGCGTGAAGGACGCGTTCCCCGACGTCGAGGGCTTCTTCGACCACTACGGCGCCTCGGTCTTCCACTGCCCGGCCTGCGACGGCTACGAGGCACGCGACCGCGACGTCGTCGCCCTCGGCTGGGACCCGCACCTGGTCGGCTTCTCCGCGACGCTGCTCAACTGGGCCCGCTCGGTCACCGTCGTCACCAACGGCATCAGCTTCCAGGGCGACGAGGGGTGCCGGACGGTTCTGGCCGGGCACGGCACCGACCTGATCGAGCAGGAGGCGGTCCGGTTCCTGGGCGACCGCGGTGACCTTCGAGGCCTCGAGCTGCAGAGCGGCCGGGTGATCGACACGTCGCTGGTCTTCTTCTCGGTCGCCCACCAGCCGCGCACCGAGCTGGCCGAGCTGCTCGGCTGCGCGCTGGACGAGGAGGGCTACGTCCGGGTCGACGGTGAGGGCCGGACCTCGGTCGAGGGCGTGTACGCCGCCGGCGACCTCGTTCCGGGCCTGCAGCTCGTGCAGTGCGCCGCCTCGACCGGCGCGGTGGCCGGAGTCGGGGCGGCTCAGTCGCTGTTCGGCAGCAAGGGTGCGCCCACCTCTCCCGAGCCCGGCCCCGATCCGAGCACCCCCGGTCAGGGCGGCTGACGTTTCCGTACGCACCACAGCGCCCCGGCCCTGCGAGCAGGACCGGGGCGCTGTGGTGTCTGCGACTACTTGCCGATCAGGCCCGCCGCCGCGGTGCCCACGGCGCCGGGGATGCCCAGGATGCTGCCCTTGAGGACCTCGGTGGCGCGCTGCTGCTCCTCGTGAAGGGCGCTGCTGGCGATGATGCCGCCGGTCAGCGCCGGGATGGCCCACTGCAGCGCGTGCAGCTGCTTCTGGGCCTTGGCGACCTCCGGCGGGGTGGTGGCGAGCGGCTCGGCGCCGCCGGCCACCGGCACGTCGCCGGCGTTCATCATCTTCTGGCCGAGAACCCGGGCGTACGCGGTCGCGCCGAGCGCCCCGGCGGTCAGGGCGAGCTTGGTGTTGGTGTTGGCCAGGACGCCCTTCTGGGCGACGACGCGGCCCTTGTTGGCCCGCAGGATCTGCGCCCCGCCGAACAGGTGGGCGCCGATGGCGACCAGGTTGACCGGGGTCCAGCGGCCCCAGCCGGCGTTGGCGACGCGGGCCCGCTGCCGGGGGTCGTCGACGTCCTTGGCCGCGCCGTTGACGCCGACGGCGCCCATCAGCGAGCCGCCGAACCAGGCAGCGAGGCCGGCGTCGTGCAGGAAGTGGGCCAGGGTGTTGCGCTCAGCCATGAGGTGTCCTCCGAAGTCTGGGTGGGAACGTGCTGTGGCGTTCAGGGCCTGCAGGTCGCCTACCCCTGGTCCGCGCGCGGCGAACCCCCGGCCTTCCCAGCCCTGCGCCACTCTGCGAGAGTCCGCACCACCGGCGGGACGCACCCGCCGAGGGCTGGTGAGGGGGACGTCGTGCCGACTCCGGTGTCCGGCGTGGATGCCTACGCCGTGCTCGCCTTCAAGCAGGAGGGCGCCTGGCAGGTGGGCCTGCTGCCCGAGGTGCTCACCGAGGATCTCGACGGTCTGGTCTCCGCGGTCCGCCAGCAGCCCGGTGAGAACGGCTCCTTCGCGCTGGTCGACATCGCCGACGAGTTCTTCATCGTGGTCCGCGTGCAGCAGGGGCGGGTCCGCCTGCTGCTGTCCGACGTGACCGCGGCGGTCGCCTGGGACCTCGCCGCGCAGGTGGTCGAGGACCTCGGCATGGAGGCGCCCGGCGACGACGACCTCGAGGAGGTCTGGCCGGCCGGCGACCTCGACATCTTCGACGATCTGGGCCTGGACGCCATGGAGCTGGGTGCGATCCTGTCCGATCTGGACGCTTACGCCGACGAGATGCTGTCCGTGTTGACGCGGCGCCTGGGCTTTTCGGAGGCCTACGAGCGGGTAGTCGACGCGGTCACCGGCCGCTAGATCCGGGCCGCCCGGCCCGCCCCCCGTACGACCCAGACCCGTGGAGCCCCTGCCGTGCCGTACTTCGCCGCCGCCCTCGCCCGTACCGCCGAGGGGTGGATCGCCGAGGAGCTCGACCTCGACGAGGTCGAGGACCTCGAGGCGCTCGCCGAGGAGCTGCGCGACCTGACCGGCGAGGGCGAGGGCCCGGCGCTGATGCTGCTCGAGGAGGACGACGAGTACGTCGGCGTGGTGCGCGTCGACGGCGGGGTGTCCGGCCTCGCCGAGCCCCGGGTGTTCCTGTCCGACCGCCGCGCCGTGCAGGCCAGCGGGGTCGCGGCCATGCTCTGGGAGGGCGCTGACGCCGACGAGGCGGAGGAGGACGACGACGAGGGCCACCGCCCGGTCGCCGAGCCGGTCGGCGACCCCGCGCTGCTGGCCGACCTCGGCACCTCGTCGGAGGACCTGCTCGCGCTGTGCGTCGAGGAGGGCCTGCTGCCCGCCGACGTCCACACCGCCATCTGCGAGCGGGCCGGCTGCCTGGACGTGCTCGAGGAGCTGCGCGAGGGGTGACCGGCTGGGAACCGGCCATGCGCCAGGCGCTCGAGCAGGCGGCCCTGGCGCCGGCCACGGGTGACGTCCCGGTCGGCGCGGTCGTGCTCGGGCCCGCGGGAGAGCTGCTCGCCGGCGCCTGCAACGCCCGCGAGGCGCTGGGGGACCCGACCGCCCACGCCGAGGTCCTCGCGCTGCGCGCCGCGGCCGCCCGCCTGGGCAGCTGGCGGCTCGAGGGCTGCACGCTGGTCGTCACGCTCGAGCCCTGCACGATGTGCGCCGGTGCGCTCGTGCTGTCCCGGGTCGCCCGCCTGGTCCTGGGCGCCGACGACGACAAGGCCGGCGCGGTCGGCGCGCTGTGGGACGTCGTGCGCGACCGCCGGCTCAACCACCGGCCCGAGGTGGTCCGCGGCGTGCTCGCCAGGGAGTGCGGCGACGTCCTCCGGGCCTTCTTCGAGGAGCACCGCGGGCTCCGCTAGGCTCGTCGACGGTGGCGTGTCCGAGCGGCCGAAGGAGCACGCCTCGAAAGCGTGTGACGGTGCAAGCCGTCCGTGGGTTCAAATCCCACCGCCACCGCCATGCTTCTCAGCACAACGCGCAGGTCAGCGCAGGTGCAAGGGCCCTCTGAAGATCGTTTCAGGGGGCCTTTGCCATGCGGATGGCCAGCAAATGCCAGCACAGCCGCCGGCACAGCCGGTGCCGGAGGGCCTGGTCGGGGCTCGATCCGTACGCGTC
>JAOPWI010000012.1 GCA_025965755.1 Frankiales bacterium
CGCAGCCGTGGCCGGATTCACCGCCGTGGGCTGCGACGTCGTGCGGCTGGGCGTCGTGCCGACCCCGGCGGTGGCGTACGCGACCTCCCGCGGCGCGGCGCTCGGCCTGATGATCAGCGCCTCGCACAACGCGGCGCCCGACAACGGGCTGAAGCTGTTCGACGGCGCCGGCGGCAAGCTGCCCGACGCTGCCGAGGACGCCATCGAGGCCCGGCTGGCGTCCCCGCTGCCCTACGTCTGGGGTCCGGCCGTGGGCGCGGACGGCGCCCTGCTGCAGGACGGCCCGTCCTACGAGGACCACCTGCTCGCGACCGTCGGCGACCTGACCGGCCTGCGGGTGGTCGTGGACGGCGCCCAGGGCTCGGCCTCCCTGGTCGCCCCGCAGGTCTACCGCCGGGCCGGTGCGCACGTCGTGGCCATCCACGCCGACGCCGACGGCCCGCGCATCAACGACGGCTGCGGCGCCACCCATCCGGAGTCCCTGGCGGCCGCGGTGGTCGAGCACGGCGCCGACCTGGGCATCGCGCACGACGGCGACGCCGACCGCTGCATCCTGGTGGACGCCTCGGGCGCCGTGCTGTCGGGCGACCAGGTGCTCGGCATCCTGGCGCTGGCCCGCAAGGACGCCGGCGCGCCCGCCAGCGACGTGCTGGTGGCCACCGTCATGAGCAACCTCGGGCTGCTGCAGGCGATGCAGGCGCACGGCGTCCGGGTCGTGCAGACCGCGGTCGGCGACCGGTACGTGCTCGAGGAGATGCTGGCGCACGGCTACCGCCTCGGCGGCGAGCAGAGCGGCCACGTGGTGCAGCTGGACCACGCCACCACCGGCGACGGGCTGCTCACCGCGCTGCAGGTCATGGACCGGGTCGTGCGCACCGGCCGATCGCTGGCCGAGCTGGCCGGCGTCGTCACGCTGCTGCCGCAGGTGCTGGTGAACGTGACGGCCGACCGCTCGCGGGCGACAGCCGCCGACGTCGAGGACGCGGTCGCCGCCGAGGTGGCCGCGCTGGACGGCGCCGGCCGGGTGCTGCTGCGCCCCTCGGGCACCGAGCCGCTGGTGCGCGTGATGGTCGAGGCGCCGACCGAGCAGCAGGCCCGCGAGGTCGCGGCGCGGCTCGCAGCGGTCGTCGGCGGCGGAACCGGGCCGTTGCGGCACTAGGGTTCGGCATGCGGAACCTGACGCGCGGTGAGGCGCAGCGGCGGGCCGCCCTGCTCGAGGTCGCGTCGTACGACCTGCACCTGGACCTGACCGTCGGCGCGGAGCACTTTCTCAGCACCACGGTCGTGACCTTCGGCTGCTCCGAGCCGGGCGCCTCGACCTTCCTGGAGCTCGACGCGGAGCTGGTCTCCGCCGTCCGCGGGGGCCGCCCGCTCGAGCACCGCGACTGCCGCATTCCGCTGGACGACCTGGCCGCGCAGGAGCGGGTCGAGGTGGTGGCGCGCTGCGCGTACAGCCGGACGGGGGAGGGGCTGCACCGGTTCACCGATCCGGCGGACGGGCGGACGTACGTCTCGATGCAGGCCTTCCTCGACGACGCCCAGCGGGTCTTCGCCTGCTTCGACCAGCCCGACCTCAAGGCGGTCTTCCGCGTCGTCGTGGACGCCCCCGAGGGCTGGACGGTCGTCGGCAACGCCCGCGTGGAGCAGGACGGCTGCCGCTGGACGTTCGCGCCGACCGAGCCGCTGTCGACCTATCTGGTGCACGTCTCGGCCGGGCCGTGGCACGGGGTCACGCAGGTGCACGACGGCATCGAGCTGGGGCTGTGGTGCCGGCAGTCGCTGGCCGAGCACCTGGACGCCGACGAGCTGTTCGCGGTCACCCGCGCGTCGCTGGACCACCAGCAGCGGGTGTTCGGGCGGCGCTACCCGTTCGGCGACACCTACGACCAGCTGTTCGTGCCGGACTTCGACAACGACGCGATGGAGAACGCCGGCGCCGTCACGTTCACCGAGGACTTCGTGCCGCGCTCGCGGGTGACGCAGGGCTGGCGCCGTCGCCGGGCCATGACCATCGCGCACGAGATGGCCCACATGTGGTTCGGCGACCTCGTGACGATGCGCTGGTGGGACGACCTGTGGCTCAACGAGTCGTTCGCCGAGCTGATGGGCTACTCCACCGTCGACGAGGCCACCCGCTTCGACGGGGTGTGGACCGACTTCTGCCACGGGCGCAAGGCGTGGGGCTACCGCGCGGACGCCGCGCCGACGACGCACCCGATCAGCGGCGACGTGCCGGACACCCGCCGGGCCCTGCTGAACTTCGACGGCATCAGCTACGCCAAGGGCGCCGCGGTGCTGCGCCAGCTGCAGGCCGCGCTCGGGCCGGAGACCTTCTTCACCGGCGTGCGCGCCTACCTGGACCGGCACGCCGGCGGCAGCACCTCGCTGGGCGACCTGCTGGCCGAGCTCGAGGCCGCCGCCGGGCGGGACCTGACCGGCTGGGCGCGCAGCTGGCTGCAGGAGCCGGGCACCAGCACGCTGCGCACCGAGGAGTCACCGCAGGGACTGGTCGTCTGCCAGGAGTCGCCGGTGCTGCGCGAGCACCGCATCGACGTCGGTCGCTACGGGCTGGAGGGCGGCCGGCTGGTGCTGCAGGACCGCGTCGCCGTGCACGTACGCGGAGCGCGCACGCTCACCGGCATCCGCCCCGCCGACCTGGTGCTGCTCAACGACCGCGACCTCACCTTCGCCAAGATCCGCTTCGACGGCCGGTCGCTCGCCACGGTCGTCGACCACCTGGCCGACCTGGAGGACCCGCTGGCCCGGGCGCTGTGCAGCGCCGCGCTGTGGGACGCGCTGCGCGACGCAGAGCTGCCGGCGGCGACCTACCTGCGGGCGGTCACGCCGGTGCTGCGCGTCGAGTCCGACCCCTCGGTGGTCGAGACGCTGCTGGCCCAGCTGGCCACCGCAGCGGGCCGCTTCACCGCGCCGCAGCGCCAGCGGGCCGCCCGGGCGGGCGTC
>JAOPWI010000027.1 GCA_025965755.1 Frankiales bacterium
TGGGTCCCCCGCTCCCGCCCAGGGGGTGAGCGCCGGGGAGTACGACCAGGGGCGGGACTCGGCGTTCTGGTCAGGCGCGCGGAACTGCCTCAATCCTGCCTGACGGAAACGTCAGAAGTCCGACAAAAGGGACGTGACGCTCGCCATGCTCCGGGGGCCGCGACCGGCGGGGGCCTTCATCGTCCTGCGGCTGGCGACCGCCCGGGCCAGGCCCGGCAGCGCGACCCGGGCCCGGCGGGCGGCCCCGACGTGGACGCGCTGCCCGAGCACGCGGTAGTCGGCCGCCTCGATCTCGTCGAGAATGCCGCCGTAGAGGGCCAGAGCCGTCTCGATGCACGGCCGGCTGGTCGGGTGCAGCAGGCGTACGCCCTGCCCGGCCAGGCGGTAGACCTCCCGCGTGCGGGCCACCTCGAAGGCCAGCAGCCGGCGCACCGGGCCGTCGACCACGCCGTGCTCGAGGTGCTCGCGGGTCACGCCGAACTGGCGCAGGTCCTCCTGGGGCAGGTACACCCGGCCCCGGCGCAGGTCCTCGCCGACGTCGCGCAGGAAGTTGCTCAGCTGGAACGCGACGCCCAGGTCCTGCGCGTAGGGGTCGGCCAGCTCCCGCGGCACCACCGGCTCCAGCACCGGCACCATCTGCAGCCCGATCACCGCCGCAGACCCGTAGACGTAGACCATGAGGTCGTCGTAGGTCTGGTACTCCGTGACCGTCAGGTCCATCCGCATGCTCGCCAGGAACGCCTCGACGTAGGCCATCGGGATGTCCCAGCGGCGCACCGTGTCGACGACGGCCCGGCTGATCCCGTGCTCGGAGCCGCCCGCCTCGACGTCCCGGACGAACTGGTCCCCCCAGCCGACCAGCCAGTCGGCCTTCTCGGCGTCGGTCAGGCTGCTGCCCAGGTCGTCCACGATCTCGTCGGCGTAGCGGGCGAACCCGTACAGCGCGTGCACGTAGGGCCGCTTCCAGGCCGGCAGCAGCAGGGTCGCGAGGTAGTACGTCCGGCCGTGCCGGGCGTTCAGCGCGCGGCACGCCTCGTACGACGCGCGCAGCGCCGGATCGGTGATCCCCGCCGCATCCAGCTCCCGTCCGCTCATCCGCGGAGTGTCCCAGGTGCCAGCTCAGGCGGTGTGCCGGCGGCGCAGGACGGCGGCGGTGGCGGCCAGCAGCGCCAGACCCACCGCGGGCAGGAGCGGGTCGACGCCGGTGGCGGGCAGGGTGTCGCCGGCGAGCGCCGGTCCCGAGCCCGGTCCCGAGCCCGAGCCCGAGCCCGAGCCGGCGGGCGGGCCGGAAGGCGCCGCCGGGGAGGCGGACGCTGCGGCCGGGGCGGCCCGGCGGGCCGCGGACGGCAGGGCCACCTCGAAGACCTCGATCCCGCGCACGGCGTCGGCGGTGTAGACGATGTTGGTCTTCTGCCCGGGGATCGCGACCCCGCGGGCGTCCCGCTTGGGCACCCAGTAGGCGTCCCAGACCTCGGTCGCCAGGCCGGTCGCGTAGCCGAACTGCGTGATGTGGCGCGCGTCGCGGACGTCCAGCAGGCGCATGCCCGCGCCGTACCAGCCCTGCGCCACGTAGCCGTCCTGGTGCACGTCGAACCAGTGCGCCGAGCAGAAGGCGGTCGCCGGCGGGGTGGCGCCGGCCTCGAACTCGACCGGAGCGTTGGTGCTGTCCAGCGGCGCGATCGTGCCGAGGCCGACCTTCCTGCCGTCCGGGTTCCTGGCTCGATAGGCGGCGCCGTTCAGGTCCGGGACGTACCAGGTCTGGAAGCTGCCGGCCCGGCTGCAGACGACCTCGTCGCCGTCGTTGGCGTAGTCCTCCTCGGTGACCAGCAGCACGTTGCCGTTCTTGATCGACGGGGGCGCGCCGGGCCTGAACGCCGCCGCGTTGGGCCGCATCGAGTTGTGCGCGATGAAGTCGTTGAGCCCCGGCTCGATGCCCTTGCGGTTGCTGGCGTTGAGCAGAACCGGCCGAAGCGGGTTCGAGACGTCGAACGCCGCCGCGCCGCCGGAGCCGGTGTGCCAGCCGACTCTGCCGTCGAAGTCCCAGTAGTGACCGGCGCCCGAGCGAAAGACCGGGTTCGGCCCGGCCGCGGGGGAGAACACGGTCGCGACCTCTCGGGGCTTGTCCAGGTCGCCGAGGTCCAGCACCGAGAAGAAGCCCTCGCGGCCGCCGGCGGTGTAGGCGTACCTGCAGTTCGCCTGGTCCACGCACTGCACGGTGTGGGTGCTCGAGGTGATCGCACCGGGCATGTCGCCGAGCGGCGTCACGGAGCGGGTACGCGGGTGGTCGGGGTCGGTCACGTCGATGATCGCCATCTGCGCGCCGTCGTCGACGTTGACGTGCTCCGGATCGTCGGTGGCCACGCGGAACAGGTCGATCCCGGCGATCACGAAGCGGGTCAGCCTGCCGTTCTCGCGGCGCTCGCCGTAGGTCATCGCCTCGTTCTCGAACAACGCCTGCGTCAGCGAGCCGCGCAGCACGGGGTTGCGCGGGTCGGTCAGGTCCAGCACCGACAGGGTGTCCAGGCTCGAGACGTACGCGAACGGGTCGGTGCGGGCGAACTCCATCGAGATCGCGGTCGTCTCCGGGATGCCGGCGATGTGCTTGACGTTGTCGCTGGTGATCGACGGGACGGGGGGAGCGGCGACGGCGCCACCCCGGACGGGGGCCGGGCCGGCCGTTCCGGGGGGCGCAGCGCTGGCGGACAGCGCAGCGGCGACGCCCACGGCGCACAGGGCGGCGGTCGCGATCCAGCGGGCGGCGGGACGAGCGGCGTACGGCACGGGGGTGCTCCTCGGCGCGAGCGGTGGCGACCAACGCCGCCTCCTTCGCCGTCCGCCGCCCGATTCCTGCCCGCGGGTGCGCGCCGGGCCGGCCGGCTCAGGCCAGGCGCATGGCCCGGGACCGGTAGCCACGGTCCTTGCCGAGAATCCGCTCGGCGGCCAGCCGCCCGGAGACGAGCACCATCGGCACCCCGACGCCGGGCTGCGTGCCCGACCCGGCGAAGACGACCCCCTCCACCCGAGGCGCCAGGTTGGTCGGCCGGAACGGGCCGGTCTGGAAGAACGAGTGGGCGCTGGCGAACGGCGCGCCCGCCTCCATGCCACGGCGCTGCCAGTCGGCGGGCGTCGTGACGTCCTCGACCTCGATCGCGTCGCCGAACCCGACGTAGCCGAGCGCCTCGAGCCGCGCGACGCACTCGTCGCGGTAGCGCGGCCCGACGACATCCCAGTCGATGCCGCTGGTCAT
This sequence comes from Frankiales bacterium, assembly GCA_025965755.1. Taxonomy (GTDB): domain Bacteria; phylum Actinomycetota; class Actinomycetes; order Mycobacteriales; family SCTD01; genus RYN-170. The sequence goes on from JAOPWI010000027.1 coordinate 3,248, forward strand.
GTTGGGCGTCGGGAACAGCACGTAGTACAGGTGCTTGCCGTCCGGTGCCAGGGACGGGTCGCTGTGGGTGGGCTCGGTGACCAGCACGGACGGGTCGGCCATCAGCTGCTTGCGGTCGATGAGGTCGGTGAAGACCTCCTTCCACGCCCTGCCGAAGTGGATGTTGTGGTGCGCCGTCTGCGCGTAGCCCTGGGTGGACCCGGCCAGCAGCAGGAAGCACGACGGCGAGTAGGCCAGCGTCTTCACCCGGCGCGGCGTGGCCTCGGGCGGCAGCAGCTCCCGGTAGGCGACCGGCAGGTCGGGGTTGAGCACGACGACGTCGGCGTCGAAGCGCTCGCCGTCGGTCGTCTCCACGCCCACGGCGCGCCCGTGCTGGACGAGAACCCGGCGCACGGTGCGGCCGTACTCCAGCCGGACCCCGTGCTTGGCCGCCGCGCCGGCCAGCGCGCGCGGCACCGCGTGCATGCCGCCCCTGGGGAAGAACACCCCCGCGACGGAGTCCATGTAGGCGATGACGGCGTACAGCGCGAGGGCGTCGTACGGGGACAGCCCGGCGTACATCGACTGAAAGCTCATGACCCGCTGCGTGCGGGGGTCCTTGAGGTACTGGTGGACCTTGGGTGCGAGCCGGCGCATGCCGCCGGCGGCGACCAGCCGGGCCAGGTTGGGCGTGACCAGGTCGAACGGTGAGTCGATGTTGCGGTCGATGAAATCGTTCATCTCGTAGCGGTAGAGCGCGGAGACGAAGTCGACGTAGCGCAGGTAGCCCTGAGCCTCGGCCGGGCCGCAGACCCGCTCGACCTCGGCGGCCATCTCGCCGACGTCGGCCTTGACGTCCAGGCGGGAGCCGTCCGGGTAGTAGGCGCGGTAGAGCGGGTCGACCGGCACGAGATCGAGCCAGTCCTCCAGCCGCTCGCCGACGCAGTCGAGGGCGTCGGCGATGAGGTCCGGCATGGTCAGCACGGTCGGGCCGGTGTCGAAGCGGTACGTGCCGTCGCCGCCGGGGGCCGCGACCTCGAGCAGGCCGTTGCGGCCACCGGGCACCGTCTCGCGCTCGAGCACCGTCACCTCGCGGCCGGCGCCCACCAGGCGCAGGGCGCAGGACAGGCCGGCGAGGCCGGCCCCCACGATCACGATGCGGTCGGTCTTGCCGGGGACGGTCTTCACGCGAGCAGGCTAGGTCGCCCCGCCGGGACCGGCACGGTTCAGTGCGGGGCGATGAGCTCGAGCGCGTTGCCGTCCGGATCGCGGAACTCCAGGATGGACAGCCCGCCGATGTCCTTGACCGGCTCGTGCGGGACGCCGGCTGCGTCGAGCGTCGCGACCGCCGCCTGCAGGTCGGCCAGGCTGCGCACCGAGAAGCTCACGTGGTCCAGCCCGACCCGGTCCGCGTCGAAGCGGTCCTGCGGGTGGGCCGCGGGCCGCAGCCCCAGCAGCTGCCCGGCGCCGAAGGTGTAGATCACGCCCCCGAACAGGAAGGCCAGCTGCTCGCGGGTCGCCTCGTCGGCGTCCTCGGGCATCTCGTAGGCCACGTCGAAGGCGAACACCGCGTCGTAGAACGCCCGGGACCGCTCGATGTCGGTGACGGTGAGGCGGACGTGGCTGTACGCGGTGACCGGGATGCCCATGCGAGCACCCTGGCACGTCAGCAGACGGTCAGCACCTCGACGCCGTCGTCGGTGACCAGCAGCGTGTGCTCGAACTGCGCGGTGCGCGACCGGTCCACCGTGACGGCGGTCCAGCCGTCGTCCCACAGGTCGTGCCGGTGGTCCCCGATCGTGATCATCGGCTCGATGGTGAAGGTCATGCCCGGCACGAGGGGCATGCGCGCGCCCGGGTTGTCGTAGTGGAAGACCTGCGGGTCGCTGTGGAACGTCGTGCCGATGCCGTGGCCGACGAAGGACCGCACGACGCCGTAGCCGCGCGACTCGGCGTACGGCTGGATGGCCCGGCCGATGTCGCGGACGAGCGCGCCCGGCTTGACGGCGGCGATGCCGGCGTCCAGGCACTCGCGGGTGACCTGCACCAGCCGGCGCGACTCCTCGTCGACCTCCCCGACCAGGAAGGTCGCGTTGGTGTCCCCGTGCACGCCGTTCAGAAAGATCGTGACATCGAGGTTGACGATGTCGCCGTCCTTCAGCACGGTCGAGTCCGGGATGCCGTGGCAGATGACCTCGTTGACGCTGGTGCACAGCGACTTGGGAAAGCCGTTGTAGCCCAGCGGCGAGGGGTAGCCACCGCGGTCGACGCAGGCCTGGTGGGCGATCGCGTCGAGCTCGTCGGTGGTGATGCCGGGGCGGACCGCCGCGCCGGTCAGCGCGAGCACCTCGGCGGCTGCCTTGCCGGCCACCCGCATCCGGGCGATCTCGTCGTCGGTCTTGGGGCGGGCCGAGCCCCTGTCCTTGGGCCGGCCGTGCCGGTCCAGGGCGTAGTCCGGGCGCGGGATGTGCGCCGGCACCTCGCGGCGCGGCGACAGCCGGCCGGGACGGACGTAGGACGCGGCGTCCCGCTCGGCCTGCTCGCGGCGGGCCTGCTCGGCGGCCACCCGCTCCGGGTCCAGATCGGCGATCCGGTGGCAGCGCTTGTACTTGCGGCCGCTGCCGCACCAGCACGGGTCGTTGGCGGACAGCTGCCGGGTGGTCGTCACGCCGTCCAGGCTAGGCGCTCCGGCGGCGCTGCCTCACCGCTGCCTGACCGCTGCCTGCGCGCTCAGGTGGCGCGCGACGTGGCCGCGAGCGCCAGGTCGAGCAGCACCTCGCGGGCGTCGGGAGCCACCGGGGCGTTGTGCAGGGCGACCACGGCGTCGTCGAGCAGGTCGGCGATCAGCCGCTCGAGCCGGGCCAGCGCGCCGGTGTCGGTGAGCACGTCGCGCAGCGCGGCCACACCGGCCTCCTCCAGGTGCGGGTCGCCGAGGTAGCGGCGGACGACCGCGGCCTGGGCGGGGGTGGCCGCGTCGAGCGCCATCGCCACCAGCACGGTGCGCTTGCCCTCGCGCAGGTCGTCGCCGGCCGGCTTGCCCGTCTCGCTGGGGTCGCCGAAGACGCCCAGCACGTCGTCGCGCATCTGAAAGGCCTCGCCGAGCGGCAGGCCGAAGCCGGAGTAGCCCTCGCGCACCTCGGGCCCGGCGCCGGCCAGCGCGGCGCCCAGGTGCAGGGGCTTCTCGATCGTGTACTTCGCGCTCTTGTAGCGGGCCACCCGCAGCGCGCGCTCGACCGAGCCGCCGCCGCGGACCTGCTCGAGCAGGTCGAGGTACTGCCCGCCCATGAGCTCGGTGCGCATCTCGTCGAACACCGGCTCGGCGCGGTCCAGGGCCGGCCGCGCCATGCCGCTGGTGCGCAGCATCTCGTCGGACCACGACAGGCACAGGTCGCCGAGCAGCACGGCCGCGCCGGTGCCGAACGCCTCGGGATCGCCCTGCCAGCCCTCGCTGCGGTGCAGGCTCGCGAACGAGCGGTGCACCGCCGGCATGCCGCGGCGGCTGTCGCTGCCGTCCATGACGTCGTCGTGGATGATCGCGCAGGCCTGGAACAGCTCGAGCGCGGCCGCGGCGGCCACGACGTCGTCGCCGTCGGCTCCGCCGGCTCCGCGGTAGCCCCAGTAGCAGAACGCCGGGCGCAGCCGCTTGCCGCCCGAGATGATGCGGGTCAGGGCGTCGGTGAGCTGGCTGAGCTCCTCGCTCACGGCGTCCAGGCGCAGCACCTGCCGGGAGACGAAGCCGTCGAGAGCCTTCTGCACGCGCTGGCGCAGGTCCTCCCGGTCGAGCGGCCCGGGGACCGGGGGCGCAGTCATGGCGCGAGGGTACGGCGTGCGGTCGCGCCGTGGGTACGCCTCGCTGCGCGGTCCCCGGTGGGATCCGCCGGGCGGCTCGCCGCCCGATAGCCTCGGGGTATGGCGGACCGCTCGATCAGGGACATGCTCGCGACCGGGGAGCGGCTGTTCTCCTTCGAGTTCTTTCCGGCCAAGACGCCGGACGGCGAGAAGCTGCTCTGGCAGGCGATCCGCGAGCTGGAGTCGCTGCAACCGCACTTCGTGTCGGTGACCTACGGCGCCGGCGGCTCGACCCGGGACAGCACGGTCGCCATGACGGCCCGGATCGCCACCGACACCACCCTGACGCCGCTGGCGCATCTCACCGCCGTGAACCACTCGGTCGCCGAGCTGCGCCGGATCATCGGGCAGTACGCCGACGCCGGCGTCCGCAACGTCCTGGCGCTGCGCGGCGACCCGCCGGGGGACCCGCAGGCCGACTGGGTCAAGCACTCCGAGGGCCTGGAGTACGCCGAGGACCTGGTGCGCCTGGTGCGCGCGTCCGGTGACTTCTGCGTCGGCGTGGCGGCCTTTCCCGAGAAGCACCCGCGCTCGGCCGACCACGACACCGACGTGCGCTTCCTGGTGCAGAAGTGCCGCGCCGGCGCGGAGTTCGCCATCACGCAGTTCTTCTTCCGGCCCGAGGACTACCTGCGGCTGCGCGACCGGGTCGCGGCGAGCGGGTGCGACGTGCCGATCCTGCCGGGGATCATGCCGGTCACCAACGTCAAGTCGATCGAGCGCATGGCGGTGCTGAGCAACGCGGAGTTCCCGGCGGACCTCGCCGAGCGGCTCTACGCGGTCGAGGACGACCCCGCGGCGGTCCGCGAGATCGGCGTCGAGGTGGCCACCGAGCTGTCGCAGCGGCTGCTCGACGAGGGCGCGCCCGGCCTGCACTTCATCACGCTCAACCGCTCCACCGCGACGAGGGAGATCTGGCAGCGGCTGTCGCTGTCGACCGCAACCGTCTGAGGGCCCACCGCGCGGCTGCCCGGCTCGCCGGCCCGGCCCTCGTGGCGGCTGCGGCCCGCATGGCGAGCGGCCGGTCAGCGTGTCGGCCCAGGTCGGCTGGCCGCTGCGCGGGGGCGCGCCCTACCGTGGGCGCATGAGGCTCGCGCACCGGGTTCGCACCAGCGCCTCCCCGGCACAGGTCTGGGAGCTGCTCGGCAACCCGCTGCGGTGGCCGGAGTTCGACCTGTCGCTGCGCCGGGTCCGCGGCTCGCACGGGGCCGCCGCGACCGGCCAGCACCTGCTGGCGCTGCACCGGGTCCTGTCGCTGCGCATTCCGGTCGACGTCGTCGAGGCGGTGCCGGAGAAGCGGCTCGTGCTGCTGCTCCACAGCGCGCCCGGTCTGCGCGAGACCGTCACCACCGAGGTGACGCCGGCCGTGCGCGGCGGCTCCGACATCACGGTCTCGGTCGTGGTGGACGGGTTGTGGGCCCGCCCGGCGGCTGTGCCGATGTGGCTGGCCAGCGGGCTGACCGCCCGCGTGCTCGCCGCCCGGACCGACCGCGCGTCCCGGAAGGCGACCCGGGGCGCAGCGTGACCCGCACGCCGGTGCTGCTGGCAGTGCTGGCCGTCGCGGGGCTGGCTCTGGTCGTCCTCGCGGTCGTCACGGCGCGCCGGCCGGCGCGCGAGGTGCCGTCACGGGACGGCTACTTCGACCGGTGGCAGGTGCTGCACGGCGGCTACGACCCGCGTACCGGAAGCGTCTGGCTGCGCGGCTGGCTGACGATGGTCTACGCGATCGCCCGGCCGCTGGCCCGGCGCGGCGTGCAGCCCGACGTCATCACGCTGAGCTCGCTGTGGCTGGGCGGGCTGGTGCTCGTGCTGGCCGAGGCCGGCGGGCGCTGGTGGATCGCGGCCGGCTGGGTGATGGTCGCCAGCGGGCTGTTCGACACCCTGGACGGCTGCGTGGCGGTGCTCGAGCACCGCACGACGCGCTGGGGCTACGTCCTGGACAGCGCGGTCGACCGGGTCAACGACGCGCTCTACCTGCTGGCCGTCGTCGCGGTCGGCTGCCCGGCCGAGCTGGCCGTCTGGCTCGGCTTCGGCTTCTTCTTCATGGAGTACCTGCGGGCCCGGGCCGGCAACGCCGGCGGCGACGAGGTCGGTCGGGTGACCATGGCCGAGCGGCCGACCCGGGTCATCGTGCTGTCGCCGTCCCTCCACTTCAGCGGGGTCTTTCCCGGCCTGTCCGACGTGCTGCCGGTCGTCGGGCCGTCGCTGCTGCTGGCCATGACGGTGCTGTCGATCGCGCAGCTCGGGGTGGCGGTGCGCCGCCAGCTGCTCGCGCTGCCGCTCGAGGAGCCGCAGGCCGCGACGCCGCGAGCCGGCTAGCGCTGGCGGCGCAGGCGGGCGGCCGTCACGGTGGCGGCGGCCGCGGTCACGAACGCGCCGAACAGGGCCACGAAGCGGTCGCGCAGCCCCGGAACGACCGCGGCGAGCAGCACCAGCACGGCCAGCACGGCCACGTGCACGCCCACCGTGGAGCCGACCCGCTGCAGGCTCACGCCGCCGCGCCGGACCAGGTCGCCGGCGGGCTTGCCGCGCAGCAGGCGGGTGCGGGCGACCGGCACGCCGAGGGCCACACCGGCCGCGGCGCCGAGCACGCCGAACACCGTCGACACGGTGGTCACCAGGACCACCAGCACGACGACGAACCAGGTCAGCAGCAGCAGCCTCTCGTTGCGGTTCACGGGGGCAGTGTGCCGGATCGCGGGACCGGACGCAGCGCAGCCGCAGCGCGGGGGGCGCTGCGGCTGCGCTGCGGGGGAGTCGGGCCGGTCAGATCTGGTCCTCGGTGCCGGCGTCGGGGTCGACCAGCGGCGAGGGCTCCGGGCCGTCGAGGTCGACGACGGGGATCGGCATGCCGTCCTCCGTCGGCACGTCGGTGCCGCCGGGCGCGGCCGACGGCGTCATGGCCGAGACGCCCTGCTGGGCGGCCTCGAGCACGGCGGCGGCCGCGGTGACCGCGTCCTCGGCCAGCTCGAGGGCACGCTCGGCGTCGGTGCGGGCGGCGGTGGCCGCGACCAGGACGGTGCGCAGCGGGGCGGTCCGGGCAG
>JAOPWI010000033.1 GCA_025965755.1 Frankiales bacterium
TCCTGCGTCACCGCCGCGAGCACTCCGGGCAGCTGCCGGTCGAAGAACCCGAGCACGTCGGCCTTGTCGGCCTCGACGAGCGCGCTGAGCACGCCCCACGACCCGCCGAGCTCCCGGCCGTCGAGCACCTGGCGGTAGGTCGCCGCCGGGTCGCCGGACGCCTGGGCGATGGCGAAGGTCATGGCGCGCGCGCCCGGGCCGAGCGAGGAGTCGGCGTCGGTCAGCACGCTGCGGAACGCCGCGGGCACGAACGCCGCCGCTCGCGCGCCGAGCTCCGGGTCGTCCAGGGACGTGACCAGGCCGGACAGCTGCACGTCGGCGTCCACCACGCGAGGGATCCGCTCGCGCTCCCACCGGTCGCCGCCGGTCAGCGCCAGCGGTGTGACCCGGCCGGGCAGGGCGCCGTCGGGCACCTGCACCTGGTGCAGCGGCGCAACGCCGGCCCGCCTGGACCGGCCGGCGGACCGCAGCACCGGGGTGCCGGCGTAGCTGGCGACCCGCAGCACCGCGCCACGGTCCAGGCGGACCACCGACGCCTCCAGCACGCGCACGTCGGCGCCGGCCGCGGCGACCCGCACCCGGGGACCGTCGTCGGTGTCCACGAGCAGGCTGCCGGCGTCGAGCGCCTGGCGGGTCCCGTCCAGGACGGTCACGTGGGTGGCCCCGGCCAGGTGCACCTGGCGGTCACCGGTGCGCAGCACGGTGACGCCGTCGGCGGGGGTGCGGACGGTGGCGCCGTCGGGCACCCGCGCCCCCTTGCGCGCGACGCGCGGCGGCTCACCCGGGGCCTGCACGGTGGTGCCGGCGGCGGTCCTGCCCAGCACGGTGGGGACGTCCTCGGGAGCCTGGCCCCGGGCCGACACGGCGACCCCGGCGAGCAGGACACCGGCACAGGCGACCGCGACGGCGGCGACCGCGGGGTGGGCCCGTACGTCGTCGTTGCGGGGGAGGCGCGCACGCTCCACCCCGGCCGACGACATGCGCTCAGTCTGCCTCGCAACGGACATCGCGGACATGGCCCGAAGGGACTACTCCGGGACGTCCAGCCCGCGCTCGCGGGCCCACGCGAACAGCTCCGCCTGCGCCTCGCCCTCCGGCAGCGGGCCGCGCTCCATGCGCAGCGCCATCAGGTGCTGGTAGGCCTGGCCGACCAGCGGGCCGGGCGGCAGGCCGAGCAGCGCCATGATCGCGTTGCCGTCGAGGTCGGGCCGGATGCGGCCCAGCTCCTCGCGCTCGGCCAGCTCGGCGATGCGGCGCTCGAGGTCGTCGTACGCCGCGGCCAGCGCCGCCGCGCGGCGCCGGTTGCGCGTGGTGCAGTCCGAGCGCACCAGCTTGTGCAGCCGGGACAGCTGGTCGCCGGCGTCGGTGACGTAGCGGCGCACGGCCGAGTCGGTCCACGGGGTGCCGCCCTGGCCGTAGCCGTGGAAGCGCAGGTGCAGCTCGGTGAGCAGGCCGACCTGCTCCACGACGTCCTTGCCGTAGGTCAGCGCGCGCAGGCGCTTCTTGGCCATCTTGGCGCCGACCACCTCGTGGTGGTGGAAGGAGACACCGCCGCCGTCCTCGTGCCGCCGGGTGCGCGGCTTGCCCACGTCGTGCAGCAGGGCGGCCAGCCGCAGCACCAGGTCGGGACCGTCGTCCTCGAGCGCGACGGCGCGCTCGAGCACCCGCAGCGTGTGCTCGTACACGTCCTTGTGCTGGTGGTGCTCGTCGATCTCCAGGCGCAGCGCCGGCAGCTCGGGCAGCACGTGCTCGGCCAGGCCGGTGTCGACCAGCAGCTCCAGGCCGGCGCGCGGGTCGGCCCCGCAGAGCAGCCGGGACAGCTCCTCCTTCACCCGCTCGCGGGTGATGATGGCCAGCCGGTCGGACATGGCGCTCATGGCGGCCACCACGGCCGGGTCGACGCGGAAGCGCAGCTGGGCGGCGAAGCGGGCCGCCCGCAGCATCCGCAGCGGGTCGTCGTCGAAGGAGGACTCCGGCGAGCCGGGCGTGCGCAGGACCTGGGCGGCGAGGTCGTCGAGCCCTCCGAAGGCGTCGACAAAGGCGTCCGGCGCCTTCCAGTCCGGCAGCGCCACGGCCATCGCGTTGACGGTGAAGTCGCGGCGCCCGAGGTCGGCCCGCAGGGAGTTGCCGTACGCCACCTGCGGGTTGCGTGACGCGGGGTCGTAGGCCTCCGACCGGTAGGTCGTGACCTCGAGCTTGAAGCCGCCCTTGGCCAGGCCGACCGTGCCGAAGGCGATGCCGGTGTCCCAGATCGCCTCGGCCCAGCCCTGGACGAGGGCGAGAACCTGGTCCGGGCGGGCGTCGGTGGTCAGGTCGAGGTCGTCGCCGAGCCGGCCGAGAAGGGCGTCGCGGACCGAGCCGCCGACCAGGTGCAGATCGTGCCCGGCGGCCGCGAAGCGCTCGCCCAGCTCCACCGCGACCGGGGACACGCGCAGCAGCTCGCGGACCGCGTTCTCTTGGACGGTCGACAAGGTGGGCACGAGGGTCCAGGCTACGGGAGTCCGCGATCTCCATCGGGGCCGCGGTAGCCGACCCGAGAGGGGGGCGCAGACATGAAGGGTGCGCTGGACGTGCACCGGGAGCTGCTGGCCCGCGACGTGCCGCACGAGGTCGTGCGCCTGCCCCGGCCGGTCGTGTCGGCCGACGATCTGCCGGCCGCGCTGGGGCTCGAGCCGTCCGTGTGCGTCGCGCTGCGCTGTTACGTGGCGGGCACCCGGATGGCCGTCGTCATGGTGCGGGCCGGCGCCACGCCGGAGCCCTCCGCCCTGCTCGACGCGCTGGGCGCCGACACGCTGCGGGCGGCGACCGCGGCCGAGGTCAACGCGGCCACCGACTACGCCGCCGGCCTGGTGAGCCCGATCTGCCTGCCCGACGACGTCGAGCTGCTCGCCGACAGCGCGCTGGGCGGCGCCGACGTCCTCTACACCGCAGCGGGGGAGGGCGGCGTCGCTCTGGCGATCCGCACCCGCGACCTGCTCGTCACGACCGGCGCGCGGGTCGCGACGCTCACCGCCGGGCCGCTCGCGCCGGCCGAGCGCAGCGGCTGGGACGGCTTCTCGGTGGACCTGCCCGTGATCGACCTGGACCGGGGCACGGTCGATCACCGGCGGGCCGCTGCCGTTCCGCCGGCGCAGCGCCCGCCGAGCCAGCGCAGCAGCCGCTGACGCTGCGCCGGAGCCGAGCGCGGCGCGGTGCGATCCCGGCCCCCCGCCGTACGCTGGGCCGGTGTCCCCCGTCCCCTCACCACCGGCCGGACGACGTCCGCTGCGCCGCGTGGACGAGACGAGCGCGGGCGGCCTGGTGCTCGACCGGCTGGGGCCCGGGGCCAACGCGGCGCTGATCGGGCGGCTCGACCGGCGCGGGCGGCTGCTGTGGTCGCTGCCCAAGGGCCACGTCGAGGCCGGCGAGACCGAGGCCGACACCGCGGTGCGCGAGGTCGCCGAGGAGACCGGCATCCGCGGCCGGGTCATCGGCAAGCTGGGGACCATCGACTTCTGGTTCGTCGCGGAGGGCCGCCGCGTCCACAAGACGGTGCACCACTACCTGCTGCTGGCCGAGGACCCCGAGCACGGGCTGGACCTGTCCGACGAGGACGTCGAGGTCAGCGAGGTGGCCTGGGTGCCGCTCGCCGAGGTGGCCGAGCGCCTGGCCTACGCCGACGAGCGCCGGCTGCTCGACCGCGTGCCGGACCTGCTGGCTGAGACGGCGTGAGCCGGGCGGCCGGTCGCACCTCCCTGCGGCTGGGCGTGCTGGTCGCCCTGCTGCTGCCGCTGCTCGTGGCGGGAGCTCCCGCCGGGGCCCAGGCCCCGCCGCCGGAGGCACCGATCCGGGTCGGCGTCGAGCTGCTGCTGCCCAAGGCGCCGCAGCCCGGCGACGACCTGCAGCTGGCCGGCACGCTGCGCAACACCGGCACGAGCGAGGTGCGCGGGCTGCAGGTGCGGCTGCGTCGCGGCGGCCAGCTGATCAGCCGCAGCGAGCTGCAGCAGGCCGAGGAGCAGGGCGCGCCGACCGAGCGGGTCGCCGGCACCGAGCTGGAGCTCGACGTCGACCTGGCCCCCGGAGAGCAGACCCGGTTCGATCTGCGCACGACCGTCGACCGGCTCGGGCTGCCCGCCTCCGACGGCGTCTGGCCGCTGGCGCTGGAGGTCCGGGGGCGCGTCGGCGACCACGACAGCCGGACGTCGGTGGGGCTGGCCAGCACCTTCCTGCCGTGGTTCGGCGACGGGCTGCCGGTCGGCACCACCCGGATCGCCTGGCTGTGGCCGGTGACCGACCAGCCGCGCTCGGCGCCGCGAGCCACCCGGCGCGGCCCGCTGCTGCTCGACGACGAGCTGGCCGGCTCGCTGGCCGAGGGCGGCCGGCTGGACCGGCTGCTGCGCAGCGCCCGCGGCGGCGAGACCAACCGCTGCGACGCCCAGCCGGCC
>JAOPWI010000043.1 GCA_025965755.1 Frankiales bacterium
GCCTACCGCGACGGCTGCCTGGTCGGCGGGCACGCCGCGCAGGTGGCCAGCTGGTCGGCGGCCATGGCCGACGACGCGGCCGTGCGCGCGGTGCTGGCGGAGTTCGCCGCCGAGGAGGCGCTGCTCACCGCGCTGTGGCACGACGTCCTCGACTGGTGCCTGCTCCTGCGACCGCAGCTGCGGCGCCGGCTGCGCGGGGCCGACCTGCCGACGGTGTCGCCGCTGCTGGCGGCCTACCGCGGCGTGACCGCCGACCCGTCGGTGCTCGCGGCCCACGGCTGGGCGCGGCCCGGCGACGTGGCCCGGCTCTGGACGGCGCACCGGGCCACCGTGGTCGCCAGCCTGTCCGCGCGCGGCTGACCGGCAGGGTTGGCCGGCCCGGATAGCCTTGCGCCATGTGCGGCATCGTGGGCTACGTCGGTGACCAGCCTGCGCTGGAGGTGGTGATGCAGGGCCTGCGCCGGCTGGAGTACCGGGGTTATGACAGCGCCGGGGTCGCGGTGCTGTCGCCCGACGGCCAGCTCGTGCGTGAGCGCAAGGCGGGGAAGCTGGCGAACCTGGACAAGCTGGTGTCGGCGACGCCGATGCCCGGAACGCTGGCGATCGGCCACACCCGCTGGGCGACCCACGGGGCGCCGACGGATGCGAACGCGCACCCGCACCTGGACTGCACCAACGAGGTCGCGGTGGTGCACAACGGCACGATCGAGAACTACGAGGTGCTGGTCGACGGGCTGGAGCGCCGCGGGCACGTGCGCAGGTCCGAGACCGACACCGAGGTGGTCGCGCATCTGGTGGAGGAGCGGTTCTCCGCCGGGCCGACGGCGGGGGACCTGCCGGCGACGGTCCGCAGCATCTGCCGGGACCTGGAGGGCTCGTTCGTTCTGGTCATCTCCCACCGGTCGGAGCCGGACCTGGTGGTCGCGGCGCGGCGCAACCTGCCGCTGGTCGTCGGCCTGGGTGAGGGGGAGAACTTCGTCGGGTCGGACGTGACGGCGTTCATCGCGCACACCCGCCGGGCCCGGGCGGTCGACCAGGACCAGGTGGTCGAGGTCCGCCGGGGCGGGGTGCGCATCACCGACCTGGACGGCGTGGAGGTGGCCGGCGAGAGCTACCACGTCGACTGGGACACCGCGGCTGCCGAGAAGGGCGGCTACGACTTCTTCATGCTCAAGGAGATCGACGAGCAGCCGCAGGCCGTCCGGGACACCCTGGGCGGGCGGCTGCGGGAGGACGGGCTGCTGCACCTGGACGAGCTGTCGATGAGCGATGAGGACGTCCGCGGCATCGAGCAGGTGTTCATCGTGGCCTGCGGCTCGTCCTATCACTCGGGGCTGCTCGGGAAGTACGCCATCGAGCGCTGGTGCCGGCTGCCGGTGCAGGTGGAGATGGCGTCGGAGTTCCGCTACCGGGACCCGGTGCTGGGCCGCAACACGCTGGTGATCGCGATCAGCCAGTCCGGGGAGACCGCGGACACGCTGGAGGCGGTGCGGCACGCCCGCGGCCAGAAGGCGTGGGTGCTGGCGGTGACCAACACGCTGGGCTCGACGATCAGCCGGGAGAGCGACGCGGCGCTGTACACCCGGGCCGGGCCCGAGGTCGCGGTCGCGTCGACGAAGGCGGTCATCGCGCAGATCACTGCGATGTACGTCGTCGGGCTGTACCTGGCGCAGGTCCGCGGCACCCGGGACGCCGACGAGGTCCGCTCGCACATGCGGGACCTGTCCGAGCTGCCCGACCTGATCGCGGAGGTCCTGACCCGGATGGAGCCGGTCCGGGCGCTCGCCCGGGAGCTCAAGGACAGCCCGCGGGTGCTGTTCCTGGGCCGGCACGTCGGCTACCCGATCGCGCTCGAGGGCGCGCTGAAGCTCAAGGAGCTGGCCTACGTCAGCGCCGAGGGCTTCCCGGCCGGGGAGATCAAGCACGGCCCGATCGCGCTGATCGAGCCCGGTACCCCGGTGGTGGTGATCGCGCCGCGGCACGCGCTGCAGGCCAAGCTGATCAACAACGTGCAGGAGGTCCGGGCCCGGGGCGCCCGCACCATCGTCATCGCCACCGACGGGGACGACAGCGTCACGCCGTACGCCGACGTGGTGCTGCGCATTCCGGACACCAAGTCCCTGCTGACCCCGCTGCTGACGATCCTGCCGCTGCAGGTGCTGTCCGCCGAGTTCGCCCGGGCCCTCGGGCTGGACGTCGACCAGCCCCGCAACCTGGCCAAGTCCGTCACCGTCGAGTAGGTGCGGTCAGCCGTCCTCGAGCGCCCGGCGCGGGTCGCCCTGCGCCGCGCGCTCGAGCTGGCGCATGCGGCGGGCCATGCCCTGGAGCAGGCGGGCCGCGACGCCGGGCAGCGCCAGGAGCAGCCCGCCGAACTCGCGCGAGCCGAGCAGCACGGTGCGCAGCGGGGTGAGCGCGATGACGGTGGCGTTGCGCGGGGCCGGGTCCAACAGGGCCAGCTCGCCGAAGAAGTCGCCGGCGTGCAGCACGGCGACCTCGCGGGTGCCCACCAGCACCCGCACCTCGCCCTCGAGGATGACGAAGAACTCGCGGCCGATCTCCCCCTCGCGGACCACGATGTCGCCGATGCCGAAGTCGGCCCGCTCCGACAGCCGCCCGAGCCGGCGCAGCTCCTCGTCGCGGCAGTGGGAGAACAGCGGGACGCCCCGCAGCACCTCGATCACCGGGTCCGCGGGCACGGGCGAAACGTACGCGTCCCCGCGGCCGGCTGCCATGCTCGTCCGGTGAGGGCGCGGTGATCATCGGGGTGGGGATCGACGTGGTCGAGGTGCGCCGGCTGGCCCGGGCCCTCGAGCGCACTCCCGGGCTCGCGGACCGCCTGTTCACCCCCGGCGAGCAGGGCCGGCCGGTGGAGTCCCTGGCCGCGCGCTTCGCCGCCAAGGAGGCCGTCGCCAAGGCCCTGGGCGCTCCCGGGGGGCTGCGCTGGCGCGACGCCGAGGTGGTCACCGAGGACGGCGGCCGGCCCCGGCTGCGACTGCACGGCGGCGTGCGCGAGGAGTCCGCATCGCAGGGCATCACCCGCTGGCACCTGTCGCTGTCGCACGACGGCGGCATGGCGACCGCGGTGGTGGTGGCCGAGTCGTGAGGCAGGCCCACACCGCGGACCAGGTCCGGGCCGCCGAGGCGCCCCTGCTGGCCGCGCTGCCGCCCCGCACGCTGATGCTCCGGGCCGCGACCGGCCTGGCCGTGGCCTGCGCCGGGGCCCTGGGCCGGGTGTACGGCGCGCGCGTGCTGCTGCTCGTCGGCCCGGGGGGCAACGGCGCGGACGCGCTGTTCGCGGGGGCCTGGCTGTCGCGTCGGGGCGCCCAGGTGACGGCGGTGCTGGCCGGCGAGCCGGGCGCCGACGGCCGGGCCGGGCTGGCGGCTCTGCGGCAGGCCGGCGGCCGGGTGGGCGAGCTGGGCCCGGCGGACCTGGTGCTGGACGGGCTGGTCGGCATCGGCGGCCGCGGGCCCCTGCGGCCGGCCCTGGCCGCGCTGATCGACCGGGTGGACGCGCCGGTCGTCGCGGTCGACCTGCCGAGCGGGGTGGACGCGGACACCGGCGCGGTCCCGGGCGCCGCGGTGCAGGCCGACCTGACGGTCACCTTCGGCACGCTCAAGCCCGGGCTGCTGGTCGGCGCAGGCCGCGAGCGGGCCGGCCGGGTGCACCTGGTCGAGATCGGCCTGGAGCTGCCCCCGGCCCCGGTCGAGCTGCTCGAGGCCGCCGACGTCGCCGCGCTGCTGCCCCGGGCGGGCTCGGCCAGCGACAAGTACACGCGCGGAGTCGTGGGCGTCGCGGCCGGCTCGCCGCAGTACACCGGCGCCGCGGTGCTCGCCGTCGGCGCGGCGCTCGCCGCCGGCGCCGGAATGGTGCGCTTCGCCAGCACGCCGGGGCCGCCCGACCACGCGGCCGACCACGCGGCCGACCACGCGGCCGACC
>JAOPWI010000066.1 GCA_025965755.1 Frankiales bacterium
TGTCGGCCCTCGAGGAGGACGTCCGCCGCGGCTGCCGGTTGCTCGTTGTCGCTGCCGACGGCTCGCCGGTCGAGGCGCTGGGCCGGCGCGGGGGGGGCGTCGTCGTTCCGGTCCCGCAGGGCCGGCAGCCGCGCGCCTCGATGTGGGCGCTGGCCACCCCGCTGGTCGTGGCCGGTCACGCCCTCGGGCTGCTGAGCGCGCCGCCTGAGTCGATCGAGGAGACCGCGGTGATGCTCGAGCAGCTGGCCACCCGCTGCCGGGTGGACGCCGACCACGTGGTCAACCCGGCCAAGGCGCTCGCGCTCGAGCTCACCGACACGCTGCCCGTGCTGTGGGGGAGCAGCCCGCTCGCCGGGGTCGCGGCCTACCGCGCCGCCTGCCAGCTGAACGAGAACAGCAAGTACCCCGCCGTCTGGGGCGTGCTGCCGGAGGCCCAGCACAACCAGGTCGTCGCCTTCGACGGGCCCTTCGCCGGCCGCACCGCACCGGTCAGCGAGCAGGACTTCTTCCGCGACCGCGCGGACGACGAGGCGACCGGCCGCACGCCCCTGCGCCTGGTGCTGCTGCGCGACACCGAGGAGCACCCGCAGGTCGCGCTGCGGGCTCAGGTGTCCGCCGAGCTGGCGCAGGAGCGCGGTGTCGGGGTGTCGGCGCTGCGGGCCGAGGGCACCACGGCGTACGCCCGGCTGGCCTCGCTGGTCGGGCTCCTGGACTGGGCGAGCACCTACCTCGCGCTGCTCGAGGGCACCGACCCCACGCCCGTCGACGCGATCACCGCCCTGAAGCAGAGGATCCGCCGCACGTGAGCGCCGCAGAGGCTGGGCACGGCACCAGGGCGATCTTCGCGGCGCTGTTCGCCAACCTGGCCATCGCGGCCGTCAAGTTCGTCGGCTTCCTGATCACCGGCTCGAGCGCGATGCTGGCCGAGTCGGTCCACTCGGTGGCCGACTCGGGCAACCAGGCGCTGCTGCTGGTCGGAGGGCGCCGGGCTCGGCGGGTCGCCGACGAGGACCACCCCTTCGGCTACGGCCGCGAGCGGTACTTCTGGGCGTTCGTCGTCGCGCTCGTGCTGTTCACCGCCGGCGGGCTGTTCTCGATCTACGAGGGCAATCACAAGCTGCACGAGGAGGGCGAGCTGACCCGGCCGGGAGTGGCGATCGGCATTCTGGCCTTCGCCATCGCCGCGGAGTCGTTCTCGCTGCGCACCGCCATCCTCGAGTCCCGGCCGCTCAAGGGCTCGCAGACCTGGTGGACCTTCATCCGCCGGTCCAAGCGGCCCGAGCTGCCGGTCGTGCTCCTGGAGGACCTCGGCGCGCTGCTCGGGCTGGGGTTCGCCCTGCTCGGCGTCACGCTTGCCGTGATCACCGGCGACCCGGTCTGGGACGCCCTGGGCACCCTCGCGATCGGCGTGCTGCTGCTGGTCATCGCGGTCATCCTGGCGCTGGAGATGAAGGGGCTGCTGATCGGCGAGGGGGCGACGCCCGAGTCGGTCGCCACCATCCGCCGGGCGCTGGTCGACGGCTCCACGGTGCTGCGGGTCATCCACCTCAAGACGCTGCACCTGGGCCCGGACGAGCTGCTCGTCGCGGCCAAGATCGCCATGCCGCGGGGGCTGCCGATGGCGGAGGTCGCCGCGGCCATCGACGCCGCCGAGATCCGGGTGCGCACCGTCGTCCCGACGGCCCGGGCGATGTACCTCGAGCCCGACCTGGACCGCACGCCCGACGCGCACCCCGGCTCCGTCCGGCAGTAGCCGGTAGCCGGGAGCCGGGAGCCAGGGAGCCAGGAGCCAGCCGGGGGGCTGCGGGAGCAGTGCCGTGGGCGGCGCCGGACCCGCGTGCGACAGGATGGTCGGGTGCACTTCGACGTCGCCGACCTCGCGCTGGCGGTCGAGGGGCAGCGGCGGACCGACTTCGCCGAGCGGGCGATGCCGGTTCTGGGGCGGCTGCGGGCCCGGTTCGCGGCGCAGCGGCCGCTCGAGGGCGTGCGGGTCGCCGCCTGCATGCACGTGACGCCCGAGACCGCGGCGCTGGCGCGGGTGCTGACCGCGGGCGGCGCGGAGCTGCATCTGGCCGCCTCCAACCCGCTGTCGACGCAGGACGACGTGGCCGCGGCGCTGGTCGAGCAGGGGGTGGGCGTGCACGCCCGCCACGCCGTGGACCGGGCCGGCTACGCCGCCCACCTGACCGCGGTCCTGCAGGCCCGGCCGCACCTGCTTCTGGACGACGGCTGCGACCTGCTCCAGGTGCTGCAGCAGCGGCCCGAGCTGGCCCGGGGCGTGCGTGCCGGCTGCGAGGAGACGACGACCGGCGTGGTGCGGCTGCGGCAGATGGCGGCCGAGGGCGCGCTCGGCCTGCCGATGGTCGCGGTCAACGACACGGCCATCCAGCTGCTGGTGGCCAACCGGCACGGCACCGGGCAGTCGACGGTGGACGCTGTGGTGCGCGCGACGGGCACCCTGCTGGCCGGGTCCACGGTCGTGGTCGCGGGCTACGGCTGGTGCGGTGCCGGCATCGCCACCCGGGCTCGCGGGCTCGGTGCGTCGGTCGTCGTGACGGAGGTCGACCCGGGCAAGGCGCTCGAGGCCGTGCTCGACGGGCACCGGGTGATGCCGATGAGCGCCGCCGCGGCGCTCGGGGACGTCTTCGTGACGGCCACCGGCAGCCGGGCGGTGCTGACGGCCGAGCACTTCTCGCTCATGCGCGACGGGGCGGTCCTGGCCAACGCCGGGCACTTCGACGTGGAGATCGACGTGGACGGCCTGGCCGCGTCCGCGGTCGAGGTGCACCGGCGGGTCCGGCCGCACGTGGACGAGTACGTCCTGCCCAGCGGCTCGCGGCTGCTCCTGCTGGCGCAGGGCCGCCTGGTGAACCTGTCCGCCGCAGAGGGCCACCCGCCCGCGGTCATGGACGTCTCCTTCGCGGTGCAGGCGCTGACGCTGGAGTGGCTGACCGGAGTGGAGCTGGCGCCGGGCGTGCACGAGGTGCCCGCCTCGCTGGACGCCGAGGTCGCCCGGATGAAGCTGGCCGCGCTCGGCGTCGGGCTCGACCTGCTGACCGCGGAGCAGGAGCGCTACCTGTCGTCCTGGCGCGCCTAGGTGCCCACCGGCGCCTATCTGCTCAGCGACCACGACGGGCCGTACGCCGTCGAGCGCTTCACCTGCGCGCCCGGCCCGGCCGGCTGGCGCTACACGGCGACCCGGTCCGACCCGGGAACCGGGGCGCCCCTGGGCCGCCTGGACCTGACCCTGGACGGCGCCGGCCGCGCCGTGCGCCTGGAGCTCGCCGCGGGCGGCTGGGAGCTGCGCGGCGGAATGGCCGGGGCGTCCGCGGTGTGGCGCCGGGGGGAGGCGGAGCGGACCGCGACGGCCGCGGGCTTCACCGGAACGAGCCCGGCCTTCGCCGTCGCGACCGCCCGCCTGCTGGGCCTGTCCGTCGGCGACCCGCGCCGGGTCCGGCTGGTCCGCGTGGGCGACGAGGCGCTGGCCGCCCGGACCGTGGAGGAGGGCTGGGCCCGGACGGTGGTCACCGACTCCGGCGGGCTGCCGGTCGAGCGCTACGAGGCGGCGGACCTGGCCACCGGGGAGCGCCGGGTGCTGCACCTGGTCGGCGACGTGGTGGTGGACGGGACCGGCATCGCCCTGCTGGAGCTCCAGACGCCGCCCACCCTGACACGACCGTGACCGGGTTGTCCGGCTAGTGCCGGCACCCTGACACGATCGTGGTAGGGTTGTCGGCAGATGAGCACCCTGACGAACGCTCTGACGACAGCGGAGGCGGCGACCACCACCGGGTGGTCGGCGCGGATGCTGCGCTACGTCGAGCAGCTCGGGCTCGTGGTGCCCCCGCGGTCCGCGTCGGGCTACCGGCTGTACGGCCCGGCGCAGCTGCAGCGGCTGCGCACCCTGCGCGAGCTGCTCGAGCGCTCCGGGCTCGAGCTCGGTGACGTGGGGGTGGCGCTGCGCCTGCGGCGCGAGCCCGAGCTGGCCGCCGCGCTGGACGCCTGGTTCCAGACCCAGCTGGAGACCGAGCCCCGCCGGCCGCAGGGCCTGCCCGACGACAGCGACTGGCTCGCCTTCGAGCAGCAGAAGCACACGCAGCTCCTCGAGCACTGAACGATCCGCTGACCCCCTTACGAGATGGAGACCGCATGACCACCGCAGTCCAGGACTTCAAGGTCCGTGACCTGTCGCTCGCCGAGTTCGGCCGCAAGGAGATCCGCCTGGCCGAGCACGAGATGCCGGGCCTGATGGCCATGCGTCGCGAGTACGGCACGAGCAAGCCGCTGACCGGCGCCCGCATCACCGGCTCGCTGCACATGACCGTGCAGACCGCCGTCCTGATCGAGACCCTCGTCGAGCTCGGCGCGCAGGTCCGCTGGGTCTCCTGCAACATCTTCTCCACCCAGGACCACGCCGCGGCCGCGGTCGCCGTGGGCCCGAAGGGCACCGTCGAGGACCCCCAGGGCGTTCCGGTCTTCGCCTGGAAGGGCGAGACGCTGGAGGAGTACTGGTGGTGCACCGAGCAGGTCATCAACTGGCCGGCTGACGCCGAGGGCAACACCGGCCCGAACATGATCCTGGACGACGGTGGCGACGTGACGCTGCTGGTCCACAAGGGCGTCGAGTTCGAGAAGAACGGCGTCGTGCCGAGCGACGACGACTCGCACAGCGAGGAGTACAAGGTCATCCTGGCCAGCCTGCGCCGGTCGCTCGAGAGCGACCCGCAGCGCTTCACCAAGATCGCCGCCGGCATCAAGGGCGTCACCGAGGAGACCACGACCGGCGTCATGCGCCTGTACGAGTTCCACCGGGCCGGCACCCTGCTGTTCCCGGCGATCAACGTGAACGACTCGGTGACCAAGAGCAAGTTCGACAACCTGTACGGCTGCCGCCACTCGCTCATCGACGGCATCAACCGCGCCACCGACGTCATGATCGGCGGCAAGGTCGCTGTCGTGCTCGGCTACGGCGACGTGGGCAAGGGCTGCGCCGACTCGCTGCGTGGCCAGGGCGCCCGGGTCATCGTCACCGAGATCGACCCGATCAACGCGCTGCAGGCCGCGATGGAGGGCTACCAGGTCACGACCCTCGACGAGGTCGTCGAGACCGCGGACATCTTCATCACCGCGACCGGCAACAAGGACATCATCATGGCCGAGCACATGGCCCGGATGAAGCACCAGGCCATCGTCGGCAACATCGGCCACTTCGACAACGAGATCGACATCGTGGGCCTCGCCCGGGTCGAGGGCATCGAGCGGGTCAACATCAAGCCGCAGGTCGACGAGTGGCGGTTCCCGGACGGCCACACGATCATCATGCTGAGCGAGGGCCGCCTGCTGAACCTCGGCAACGCGACCGGCCACCCGTCCTTCGTGATGAGCAACAGCTTCACGAACCAGACGATCGCCCAGATCGAGCTCTTCACGAAGAACGACGAGTACGAGACGCAGGTCTACGTGCTGCCCAAGCACCTGGACGAGAAGGTCGCCCGGCTGCACCTGGACGCGCTCGGGGTCAAGCTGACCAAGCTCTCCAAGGAGCAGGCCGAGTACATCGGCGTCGACGTCGAGGGCCCGTACAAGCCGGACATGTACCGCTACTAGGCCCTGCCCTGCCCGACGGTCCGGTCCCCTCGCGGGGCCGGGCCGTCGGCGTGTCCGGGGCGTGCCGCGGCTCCGGCGGCCAGCCAGACCCGGCGGTCAGGACGGCGGCCAGCCAGACCCGGCGGTCAGGACGACAGCCAGCCAGACCCGGCGGTCAGGACGGCAGGGTGAAGCCCCCGGCGCCGCCCGGTGGGGGTGCTGCCGGCGCCGCCCGGGT
>JAOPWI010000075.1 GCA_025965755.1 Frankiales bacterium
GGCGCTACGGTCGGCCAGCGCCCGCAGCGCGTCGACCGTGCGGGCGACGGTCCGCTGCCGGTCCCGGGCCGACGTCTCGAGCTGGTCGGCGGTGCGCACCAGCCCCTCGGCGCGCACCCGCTCCGCGGTGGCCGTGCGCAGCAGGTCCTGCTCGCTGCCCCGGACGTGGTCCAGGTCGGCCCGGGCCAGGACCGCCTCGCGCAGCGCGTCCGGGCCGCCGGTCGTGATCAGCATGAGGTCGTCCGGCGCGGGGTTGCGGTAGGCCGCGGCGACCACGACGGCGAGCCGGCTGCGCGACCGGGCGACCGCCTCCTGGGCGGCGTCGGCCTCCCGGCGGGCGACGGCGGCCTGGCGCTGCGTGCGGTCCAGCCGCCGCTGGTCGGCCTCCAGCCGGCGGGTGCCCGTCTCGAGCTCCGCGGTCGCCTCGGCCGCCTTCTCGCGCAGCGCACTGACCGCCCGCTCGGCGGCGGCGACCGGGTCGTCGGCCTGCACCGGGACCGTCGAGGACAGCAGTCCCGCGCTGAGCAGGACGAGCAGGAGCAGGCGGGATGGCATGGCGCGGCCAAACTAGGCAGAGCGGGCCGGTGCGCGCGGGATCTGGCGTGCGTGTCGCTACAGCGACTGCAGCGCCCGCCGGCCCGACACGGTGCCGGCGATCCCGAGCACGCCGGTCGCCGCCGTGAGGGCGAGGGCCGACGTCACGCTGACGTGCTCGACGAGCAGGCCGGCGGCGACGTTGCCGAGCGCCGCCCCACCGAAGATCATGCTGCCGCTCCAGGCGAACGCCTCGGTCGTGGTGCCGGTCGGCGCCGCCCGGCCGAGCAGCACGGAGTTGCAGGTGCTGTACGGGGCGATGGTCAGCCCGTACAGCGCGAGCGCTGCACCCATGACCACGGTGCCGGTGGCGAGCAGCGGCAGCGCGGTGCCCAGGGCCAGCGCCGCGACCAGCCAGGGCAGCTGCCGCTCGTGGGCCACCGGGCTGTGCACCGCGCCGTAGGCCAGGCCGCCCAGGATGGAGCCGGCGCTCCAGACGGCGAGCAGCACGCCGGCGGTGCTCGGGGAGCCGCCCTGCGACTCCGCGTACGCGGGCAGCGCGACCTCCAGCGCCCCGAAGCCCATGCCGACCGCGGCGACCACGACGAGCAGGGCGCGCACGCTGGGCGAGGTCAGCGGGCCGGCCACCGACCCGCTGCCGGTGTGCTCGTGCGGAACGACGGCGCGCACGGCGGGCGTGCTCAGCAGCCACAGGGAGCCGACGAGCACCAGGCCAGCGGCGGCCAGGACCGCGGCCGACGGGCCCGAGACGGCGGTGAGCACCGCGACGATGAGCGGCCCGCCGACGAAGCACAGCTCGACGAGCACGGCGTCCAGCGAGTAGGCGGTCGTCATCAGCTCCGGGGGCACCAGGGTCCTCCAGAGCGCCCGCACGACGCCGCTGATGGGCGGCACGGTGGCGCCGGCGAGCACGGCGGCGGCCAGCAGGACCGAGACGCCGGCATCGAGGGAGGCCAGCAGGACGAGGGTCGCCAGGGCCGCGGGGTGCGCGAGGCCGCAGACCAGCAGGATCCCGCGTGGCCCGTCACGGTCCGCGCGGCGGGCCCGGACCGGCGTGAAGCAGGCGAAGGAGACCGCGTACGCGGCGGCGACCGCGCCTGCGGCGGCGTAGGACCCGGTGCTCTCGCGCACCAGCAGCAGCAGGGCCAGCCCGGTGGTGCCCAGCGACATGCGGCCGACCAGGCCGGCGGCCAGCGGCGACGCGGCACCGGTGCCCCGCAGCAGCGCGTCGTACCGGGTCAGCAGGGACACCGGCAGCAGGGTACTGAGAGGCTGCGGGGGTGACGACCGCGTTCGTGCTCGGTGGCGGCGGTGTGCTGGGCGCCGTCGAGGTCGGCATGCTGCGGGCCCTGCTCGAGGCGGGCATCCGGCCGGACGTCGTGGTGGGCACGTCGGTCGGCGCGCTGAACGGGGCGTTCTTCGCGGCCGACCCGACGCCGACGGCGGTCGCGCGCCTCGGCGAGCTGTGGCAGGAGCTGTCCGGCGGCGACGTCTTCGGTGGCTCGGTGATCAGCCGGGCGCGCACCGCCCTGCGCACCGGCACGTCCCTGCACTCCGCGGAGCCGCTGCGGGCGCTGCTGGACCGGCACCTGCCGGCGACCTTCGAGGACCTCGCGGTGCCGTTCTCCTGCGTGGCGGCGTCGATCGAGCGGGCCGCCGAGCGGTGGTTCGACAGCGGGCCGCTCACCGAGGCGGTGCTCGCCTCCTGCGCCGTGCCCGGCCTGTTCCCGCCGGCGCGCATCGGCGACGAGCACTACCTCGACGGCGGGCTCGTGCACTCCATCCCCGTGGGCCGGGCGGTGCAGCTGGGGGCGACCACCATCTACGTCCTGCAGGTCGGTCGGATCGAACGCGACCTGGTGGCCCCGACCCGGCTGTGGCAGGTCGGGACGGTGGCGTTCGAGGTGGTGCGCCGGCACCGGTTCGCTGCCGACATGGCCGGCCTGCCCGCGGGCGTCACGGCCCACGTGCTGCCGACCGGTGACACGGCGCCGAGCCTGCGCGAGGACCTGCGCTACCGCGACACCGCCCGTGTGACGGCGCGCGTGCAGACGGCGTACGCGGCCACCTGCGCCTACCTGGCGGGGGCATGAGGCTCCCGCCGTACGCCGTCCGGCGGCCCCTGCAGCTGCTCGGGCTCCTGCTCGTGGCGGTGTCCATGGTGCCGCTCGCGCTGGCCGCCGTCGTCGCGACCGCGGTCCGGCCGCGGGCACTGCTGCCGCTGCGGGCGTACGCCTTCGCCCTGATGTTCCTCGCGCTGGAGCTGCTCGGCCTGCTCGCCGCCGCCGCCCTGTGGGTGGCGAGCGGGTTCGGCCTGCGGCTGCGGGCAGCGTGGTCGCTGCGGGCGCACTATGACGTGCTCGGCGTGCTGCTGGCCGAGGCGGTCCGGTTCGCGCGCCTGCTGTTCGGCCTGCGGCTGGTCACCGACGGCACCGGCTGGTCCCCGCTGAGCGACGGGGTGCCCGGCTCGACCAACGCGATGGTCGTGCTGTCGCGGCACGCCGGCCCCGGCGACTCGCTGCTGCTGGTCCACACCCTGCTCGACCGCGACCACCTGCGCCGGCCGCGGATCGTGCTCAAGGACCTGCTGCGCTGGGACCCGCTGATCGACGTCTATCTGACCCGGCTGCCGAGCAGCTTCCTGCCCCCGGGAGGCGACACCGAGCGGCTGGTCGCTGAGCTGGCCACCGGGATGGGCGAGGAGGACGCGCTGCTGATCTTTCCCGAGGGGGGCAACACCTCTCCGGCCCGGCGTTCCAGCGCGATCGCCCGGCTGCGGGGCAAGGGGCTGCTCCGGGCCGCCGACCAGGCCGAGCGGCTGCGGCACCTGCTGCCGCCCCGGCCGGGCGGTGTCGGGGCGGCGCTGGCAGCGGCGCCGTACGCGGACGTGGTCTTCGTGGCCCATGCCGGGCTGGACGCGCTGTCCGGGCCGCTCGCCCTGTGGCGAGGGCTGCCGATGACCGGCGAGGTGCGGTTGCGCTGGGACTTCGTCCCGGCCGCCGAGGTGCCCCGGAGGCCCGCCGAGCAGGTCGACTGGCTCTACCGGGAGTGGGAGAGCATGGACGACTGGGTGGCGCGGCACAGCGCCGACTACCCTTCCGGTACGTGACTGCCGCCGCCGCCGCCCCCCGTCCCAAGGCGCTGCTGCTCGAGGCCATCCACCCCGACGCGCACACGCTGCTGACCACTGCGGGGTACGAGGTCGAGTCGGTGGCTCGGGCGCTGGGCGAGGACGAGCTGTGCGAGCGGCTCCCGGGCGTGCACCTGCTCGGCCTGCGGTCGACGACCCAGCTGACCGCGAAGGCCCTCGCGGCCGCGCCGGAGCTGCAGGCGGTCGGCGCCTTCTGCATCGGCACCAACCAGATCGACCTGGCCGCCGCGACGCGTCAGGGCGTGGCCGTCTTCAACGCGCCGTTCTCCAACACGCGCAGCGTCGTCGAGCTGGCCATCGGGGAGATCGTGGCCCTGACCCGGCGCCTCACCGACAAGAACACCGCCATGCACGCCGGGGTCTGGGACAAGTCGGCACTCGGCAGCCACGAGGTGCGCGGGCGCCGCCTGGGCATCGTCGGCTACGGCAACATCGGCACCCAGCTGTCCGTCCTGGCCGAGGCCATGGGCATGAGCGTCTTCTTCTACGACACGGCCGACCGCCTGGCGCTGGGCAACGCGCGCCGTTGCGGCACGCTGGAGGAGCTGCTCGAGAGCGTCGATGTCGTCTCGCTGCACGTCGACGGCCGGCCGGCCAACAACCTCATCTTCGGCGAGGAGCAGTTCGCCCGGATGCGGCCCGGCAGCCTGTTCCTGAACCTCTCCCGAGGCTTCGTTCTGGACACCGCCGCCCTGCGCAGCCACCTGCTGAGCGGTCACCTCGTCGGCGCGGCGGTCGACGTCTTCCCGACGGAGCCCAAGAGCAGGGACGAGGAGTTCGTCTCGGACCTGCGCGGCCTGCCCAACGTCATCCTCACGCCGCACGTCGGCGGCTCGACGGAGGAGGCGCAGCAGGACATCGGCAACTTCGTCGCCGGCAAGCTGCGCGACTTCGCGGTCGAGGGCAACACCTCCCTCAGCGTCAACCTGCCGCCCGTCGCGCTGCCCCGGGCCGGCGCGTGCTGCCGCCTGCTGCTCCTGCACACCAACACTCCCGGCGTGCTCGCCGCGGTCAACGCGCTGCTCGCCGAGCACGGCGTCAACGTCGAGGCCGAGCTGCTGGCCACCCGCGGCGAGGTCGGCTACGTCATCGCCGACGTGGGCGCGGAGCTCGGGCCCGACGTCGTCCAGGCGCTCGAGGCGCTGCCGTCCACGGTGCGCCTGCAGGTCCTGGCATGACGCTGCTCGAGGGGCTGCGCGCCGCCGTCGGCGTCGAGCACGTCCTCACCGAGGCCGATCTCACCGGCTCGTACGAGACCGACTGGACCCGCCGCTTCTCCGGCCGTTCCGCCTGCGTGGTGCGGCCGGCCGACACCGCGCAGGTGGCCGAGATCGTGCGCCTGTGCGCCGAGCACGGCGCGCCGGTCGTCCTGCAGGGCGGCAACACCGGCCTGGTCGGCGCCGGAGTTCCGGCCGGCGGCGAGGTGCTGCTCTCGCTGGCCCGGCTGACCCAGCTCGACCCCGTCGACCTGGACGCCGGTCAGGTCACCGTCGGCGCGGGGGTGACGCTGGCCGCCCTGCAGGCGCACGCGCGCGCGGCCGGTCTGGACTTCGGCGTCGACCTGGCAGCCCGCGACTCGGCCACCGTCGGTGGCCTGGCGGCCACGAACGCCGGCGGCATACGCGTGCTGCGCTACGGCTCGATGGACGTGCAGGTCGCCGGGCTGGAGGCCGTCCTGGCCGACGGCTCGGTGATGACCCGGCTGACCGGGCTGGCCAAGGACAACACCGGCTACGACCTGGTGCGCCTGCTCGTGGGCAGCGAGGGCACGCTCGCCGTCATCACCCGGCTGCGGCTGCGCCTGGTGCCGCAGCTGCGGGAGCGGGCCGTCGCGCTGGTCGCCGTGGACGGGGTGGCCGGGGCCCTGTCGGTGCTGCGCCAGCTCAAGCCCCTGCTGCCCGACCTGTCCGCCGCGGAGCTGTTCCTGGCCGACGGGCTGGACCTGGTCTGCGGCAAGCTGGGCCTGTCGCGGCCGTTCCCGCAGGACCACCCGGCCTACCTCGTCGTCGAGTGCGCCGGGCCCGTGGACCCGACCGACGCCATGGTCGACGCGCTCTCCCAGGCTGACGGGCTGCGCGACGCGACGGTCGCCAAGGACGCGCCGACGCGGCGCGCGCTCTGGGACTACCGGGAGAAGCACACCGAGGCGATCAGCCTGGCCGGCGTCCCGGTGAAGCTGGACGTCTGCCTGCCGCTGGGCGCGCTGACCGAGTTCGTCGACGGCCTGCCCGGCGCGGTCGCGGCGGTCGCCCCGGAGGCGGTCGTCGTGCTGTTCGGCCACCTGAACGAGGGCAACCTGCACGTCAACGTGCTGGGCGCCGGCGAGGCCGCCGGGGCGGTGACGACGGTCGTGCTGGAGCGCGTCGCGTCCTACGCCGGGAGCATCAGCAGCGAGCACGGCGTGGGGCGGTCCAAGGCGGCCTATCTCGGGCTGTCGCGCAGCCCCGTCGAGGTCGCGCTCATGCGGTCGGTCAAGCAGGCGCTCGATCCGCAGGGGCTGCTCAGTCCCGGCGTGCTGCTGCTGTAGGGCCGCTCTTCCCGGCCCCGCGCTCGGGCGGCAGCCGCGCTGTCGTCCTGGCGCAGGCCGCCGGGCTCGTCGCCCAGCGGGCGATCCCGGACCTCCCTGGTCGGGCGGGCGTGCGCCGAGGGCTCCGGCTCCCCCCCCGCACCCGCACCCGCCGGGTCAGCCGGAGCGCTCGGCCAGCCCGGGGCGCTCGGGCAGGGCGGTCACCCCGGCGAGCTCGGGCGCCGTCACCGGCCGCGGAGCGTCGGTGATCTCGCCCTGCACCTGCAGGGGCTCTGCTTCCAGGCCCAGGTCTGCCAGCCGGCGGGCGCTGGGCAGCACGGACCGCTCCAGCGACCCCAGCGCGGCGTTGTACTCCGACACCGTGCGGGTCAGGCTCCGCCCGAGCCGGTCGACATGGCTGCCGAAGGTCGCCAGCCGGCCGTACAGCTCGGCGCCGGCCGCGTGCACCGCCCGGGCGTCCTCGGCCAGCCGGGTCTGCGCCTGCGCGTGGGCCACCGCGCGCAGCAGCGACAGCAGGGTCGTCGGCGTCGCCACGTGGACCCGGCGGGACATGGCGTGCTCGAGCAGGGTCGGGTCGCGCTCCAGCGCGGGCGCCAGCATGGCCTCGCCCGGCACGAACAGCACGACGAACTCCGGCGCGCTGGGGAACTGCGCCCAGTAGGCCTTCTCCGCCAGCCGGTCGACGTGGGCCCGCAGGTGGCGCGCGTGGGCGTCCAGCCGGCGACCGCGTGCCTCGTCGTCGTCGAGCTCCACCGCCTCCAGAAAGGCCGAGAGGGAGACCTTGGCGTCGACCACCACGGCGCCCCCGCCGGGCAGGTGGACGACCAGGTCCGGTCGCTGCACGGAGCCGTCGTCGAGCACCAGGCTCGGCTGCTCGGTGAAGTCGCAGCGCTCCAGCATGCCGGCGTGCTCCACGACCCGGCGCAGCTGCAGCTCCCCCCACCGTCCCCGGGTCTGCGGCTTGCGCAGCGCGGCCGACAGCGCGGCGGTCTCGCGCCCCAGCCGCTCGGAGCCGTCGCTCAGCTGCGCGACCTGCTCGCGCAGCTCCGCGTCGGCGCGGACGCGGGCCAGCTCCAGCCGGCGCAGCTGCTCCTCGAGCCGGCCGAGCTGGTCGCGCAGCGGGCCGACC
>JAOPWI010000083.1 GCA_025965755.1 Frankiales bacterium
CGGCCCCTCCCGATGGCCCGGTGAGCCGGTGGGAGAGCATGCAGCTGCCCGGGCACACGGTCGGGCGGGCGGACGCCGGCGCGGCCTCGCTGCGGCGGCTGCACGTCCTGTCCCGGGGCGTCAGCGGTGACCTGGACCTCGACCGGACCCTGCAGGCCATCTGCCGCGGCGTGGTCGACGGGCTCGGCTTCGGAGTCGCCGTCGTCAACCTGGTGCTGCCGGACGGCGACCTGCAGGTGGTGGCCTGCGCGGGCGACGAGGGCGCGGCCGAGGCGCTGCTCGGGCGGATCGGCCGGCGCGCCGACTGGGACGCCTACCTGCTGGTGTGCCACCCGGTCGGGCAGCTGCTGGTGGACTACCGGCGGCACGACTTCTCCGACGACGTGCCCACCTGGCTGCCCGACGGGCCGCTGCCCCGCGGCGCGTCCGGCGAGCCGTGGGACCCGCGCGACGCCCTGCTCGCCCCGATGCGCACACCGCGCTCCGGGCTGCTCGGCGTGCTCAGCGTCGACCTGCCGGAGGACGGCTGCCGGCCGGGGTCCGAGCAGCTGAGCGTGCTGGAGGCGTACGCCGCCCAGGCCTCCGTCGCTCTGGAGAACGCCCTGCTGCACACCCGGCTGCTCGAGCAGGCCGTCGCCCGCGAGGTCGACCTGCACCGGCTGACCGCGCTGGTCGACAGCGCGCCGATGGCCATCGTCGAGCACGACATGGACGGCACCGTCCGGCGCTGGAACGGTGAGGCGGAGCGCATCTTCGGCTGGACCGCGGCGCAGGTGCTCGGGCGGCCGCTGCCCGTGCTCCCGCTGGGGGAGCTCAAGGTCCGGCTGGACGAGCTCCGCGCAGACGGCCCGACCCGCCGACGCGAGGCCCGGCGGGTGCGGCGCGACGGCAGCGTCGTCGACGTGGAGGTGTCGGCCGCTCTGCTGCACGACGAGTCCGGCCAGGCCGTGTCGTGCCTGTCGGTGTACGTCGACATCACCGAGCGCCGGGCGCTGGAGCAGCGGCTGCGCGCGGCGGCCCACACCGACCCGCTGACCTCGCTGGCCAACCGCACGCTGTTCTCCGAGCGCCTGGAGGCGGCCGCCGCCGCCGGGGACGCGACCGTGCTGCTGCTGGACCTGGACGGCTTCAAGGGCGTCAACGACACGCTCGGCCACGCGGTCGGCGACCGGGTGCTGGTCGAGGTGGCTGCCCGCATGCGGGCCGCCTGCCGCCGCGGCGACCTGGTGGCCCGGCTGGGCGGCGACGAGTTCGTGGTGCTCCTGGACCGGGCCGGGGCGCAGGGCGACGCCGCCGAGCAGCTGGCGGCCCGGCTGGTCGAGGTGCTGGCCCAGCCGTTCGACCTGGGCGCCCGGACCGCCTGCCTGGGCGCCAGCATCGGCGTCGCGCGCCTGCTGGTCCCGGGCAGCGCGGACGAGCTGCTGCGCGACGCCGACGTGGCGATGTACGCGGCCAAGGGCCACGGCAAGGGGCGCTACCAGGTGTTCGAGCCGCGGCTGCGCGCCGCGCTGGTCGAGCGCACCGAGCTGACGGAGGATCTGCGGCGCGCGCTCGAGCGGGGCGAGCTGTTCGTCCGCTACCACCCGGTCGCGGAGGTCTCGAGCCACAAGGTGCTCGGCTTCGAGGCGCTGGTGCGCTGGCAGCACCCGACCCGCGGCGAGCTGGCGCCGGCGGCGTTCCTGCCGCTGGCCGAGGAGGCCGGACTCGTCCAGGCCCTGGGGGAGCAGGTGCTGCTGGCGGCCTGCACCACCATGGCGGCGTGGCGGCGCGACGTGCCCGGCGCCGGCCACGCCCGGATCGGGGTCAACCTCTCCCCGCTCCAGCTGCAGCCGGGCCTGGCCGACACGGTGCGCTCCGTTCTGGAGCTCAGCGGCCTGGCACCGGAGGCGCTCATTCTCGAGCTCACCGAGGACGTCGTCCTGGAGGACGTGGACGGGGCGGTGCGCGTCCTGCGAGAGCTGCGCGCGCTCGGCGTGATCCTCGCGATCGACGACTTCGGCGCGGGCTACTCCTCCCTCGGTTACCTCAAGCAGCTGCCGGTCCAGGTCGTGAAGATCGACCGCTCGCTGCTGCAGGGGGTGGACCTCGACCCCGCAGCCCGCGCGCTGCTCGACGCCGTCGTCAGCCTCATCGCCCGCCTGGGCATGACCGCCGTGGCCGAGGGCGCCGAGACGGTCGCGCAGTGGGACCTGCTCGAGCAGCTGGGCTGCCCCATCGCGCAGGGGTTCCTGCTCGCCCGGCCGATGCGCGAGAGCGAGGCGCCGCGCCTGCTCGAGGTCGGCGTGCCGAGCAGCGCGGTCGCGCGGACGTGACGGGCTGGCACGATGTGCCGGTGCCCGCCGAGCTGACCGTGCCCCCGCCGACGGGCGACGCCTTCCACGTCTACGACACCACGCTGCGCGACGGCACCCAGCGCGAGGGCATGTCGCTGTCGGTGCCGGACAAGCTGGCGGTCGCTCGCCACCTGGACGACCTGGGTGTCGGCTTCATCGAGGGCGGCTGGCCGGGCGCCAATCCCAAGGACGCGGAGTTCTTCCGGCGCGCCCGCAGCGAGCTGGTCCTGCGCACGGCGCAGCTGACGGCGTTCGGGTCGACCCGGCGCCCGGGCGGCGACGTCGCCGCGGACCTCGCCCACCTGCGCGAGTCCGGCGCCGGCATCGCCACGCTGGTCGCCAAGTCCGACGTCCGCCATGTCGAGCGCGCGCTGCGGACCACCCGCGAGGAGAACCTCGCGATGGTGCGCGACTCCGTCGCCCACCTGTGCGGCGAGGGCATGCGCGTGTTCCTCGATGCGGAGCACTTCTTCGACGGCTGGGCCGCCGACCCGGCGTACGCGCTGGAGGTGCTCCGCGTGGCGGTCGAGGCGGGCGCCGACGTCGCGGTCCTGTGCGACACCAACGGCGCGATGCTGCCGTCGCGGCTCGCCGACATCGTCGGGCAGGTCGTCTCGCACGGGCTCCGCGTCGGCATTCACGCGCACAACGACACCGCCTGTGCGGTGGCCAACTCGCTGTCGGCGATCGACGCCGGCGCGACGCACGTGCAGGGCACGGCCAACGGGTACGGCGAGCGCAGCGGCAACGCCGACCTGTTCAGCGTCGTCGCCGCGCTGGAGGACAAGCTGGGCCGCCAGGTGCTGCCGGAGGGACGGCTGGCCGAGCTCGGGCGGGTCGCCCACGCGGTCGCCGAGGTGGCCAACATCGCCCCCGACCCGCACCAGCCGTGGGTCGGCGCCAGCGCGTTCGCGCACAAGGCCGGCCTGCACGTCAGCGCCATCAAGGCCGATCCGGACCTCTACCAGCACACCGACCCGTCGGTGGTGGGCAACGACATGAGGCTGCTGGTCTCCGAGCTCGCCGGCCGGGCCACCATCGAGCTCAAGGGGCGGGCCATCGGCCTGGAGCCCGACGGCGCGACCATCGGCCGGGTGCTGGAGCGGGTGAAGGACCTCGAGTCGGCCGGCTGGTCGTTCGAGGCGGCCGAGGCCAGCTTCGAGCTGCTGCTGCGCGAGGAGATGGGCGAGCGGCCGCGCTTCTTCGACCTCGAGTCGTGGCGGGTCATCGTCGAGCACCGGGGCGGCGACGTCGTCAGCGAGGCGACCGTGAAGCTGCACGCCGACGGCCAGCGCATCGTCGCCACCGGCGAGGGCAACGGGCCGGTCAACGCCCTCGACAACGCGTTGCGGCTGGCGCTGTGCGAGCTGTACCCGGGGCTGGCGAGCCTCGAGCTGGTCGACTACAAGGTCCGCATCGTCGCGGGCGCGCACGGCACCGGCGCGGTCACCCGCGTTCTCGTCGAGACCTCCGACGGCGTCGCCGAGTGGGACACCGTCGGGGTGCACGAGAACGTCATCGCCGCGTCGTGGCAGGCTCTTGAGGACGCCTACACGACGGGACTGCTCCGCGCCGGGGCTGCCCAGCCGTCGACCTGACCCCTGCGAGCGGAGCTGTCCCGTGATCCTCGTGACCGGAGCCACCGGCAACGTCGGCGGTGCCCTTCTCGGCCAGTTGTGTTCCAGCGGCGTGCCGGTGCGCGCGCTCGTGCGCAGCTCCGAGCGCGGCGACATCCTGCGCGGCTACGACTGCGAGATCGCGGTCGGCGCGTACGAGGACCCGGCCTCGCTGCACACGGCGCTGCACGACGTCGAGCGTGTCTTCCTGGTGGCGCCGGCCGGAGAGGGCATGGCAGACCTCGAGATCGCCGCCCTGCAGGCCATCCGCGCCGGCCGCCCGGACGCGAGGGTGGTGCTGCTGGCCGCGGAGGGCGTCGACGCGCCGGGGGAGCGCGGCGGCCGGGTCCTCGCCGAGCACCGCAGGGTGGTCCGGCATCTGCGCGACAGCGGCCTGCCCGGCACCGTGCTGGCGCCGGGATCGTTCATGCAGAACCTGCTGCGCCAGGCCGGCAGCGTGCAGGAGCACGACGTGCTCGCCCTGCCGGCCGGCACCGCCGCCGTGAACCACGTCGACGTCCGCGACGTCGCCGCCGTCGCCGCGCACGTGCTCACCAGCGACGGGCACGACGGGGCCACCTACACGGTCACCGGTCCCGAGGCCCTGACGTACGAGCAGGTCGCCGCCTCGCTCGCCGAGGTGCTCGGCCGCGAGGTCCGCTACGTCGACGCGCCGCCGCAGGACGCCCGCGCCGCCCTGGTCGGCGGCGGCCTGTCGCCGTGGCTGGCCGACGCCCTGCTGGAGCTGCACGAGGCCTACCGGTCCGGCCACGGCGCCACGGTCACCGACGAGGTCGAGAAGGCCACCGGCCGGCCGGCGCGTCCGCTGCGGCAGTTCCTCACCGAGCACGCCGCCGCGTTTCGCTGAGGCCCCGCCGGTAGCCTCGAGGGGTCCCCACCCTGCTGCTCGGAAGGCCCCCTCGCGTGCGCATCGCCCGCTTTTCCCGGTCCGGCGAGATCGCCTACGGCCTGGTCGAGGGCTCGGGCGAGGACCTCGCCGAGCTCTCGCTCGCGGTCCTGGCCGGTCACCCGCTGCTCAACCCGGCGCCCACCGGCGAGGTCGTGCCGCTGCAGACCGTGCGCCTGCTGGCCCCGACCCAGCCGATCAACGTGGTCTGCATCGGCAAGAACTACGCCGACCACGTCGCCGAGATGAAGGACCTGACCGGCGGCTCGGCCGACAGCGGGGTTCCGACGGTGTTCCTCAAGCCGGCCACCTCCGTCGTGGGTCCGGGCGACCCGGTGCGCCTGCCGGCCGGCGTCGGCCGGGTCGACCACGAGGCCGAGCTCGCTGTGGTGATCGGCCGCCCGGCCCGCGACCTCACCCGTGCCAACGCGCTCGACCACGTCTGGGGCTACACCGCCGCCAACGACGTGACCGCGCGCGACCAGCAGGCGTCCGACCAGCAGTGGACCCGGGGCAAGGGCCACGACACGTTCTGCCCTCTGGGCCCGTGGATCGAGACCGAGCTCACGCCGTTCGACCTGGGCGTGCAGTGCAGCGTCGACGGGGAGCTGCGCCAGGACGGCCGCACCGCCGACCTCATCCACGACATTCCGTCGGTGCTCGCCTTCATCACGTCGTTCATGACGCTGCTGCCCGGCGACGTCGTGCTCACCGGCACGCCGGCCGGCGTCGGCCCGATCGCACCGGGCTCGACCGTCGCGGTCCGCGTCCAGGGCATCGGCACGCTGACCAACCCGGTCGTGTCCCGGTGAGCGTCCGCGTCCGCATCGCCCCCTCGCCGACCGGTGACCCGCACGTGGGCACCGCCTACATGGCGTTGTTCAACCTGGCCTTCGCCCGGCAGCAGGGCGGCGCGTTCGTCCTGCGGGTGGAGGA
The DNA here is from genome assembly GCA_025965755.1 of Frankiales bacterium. Classification (GTDB taxonomy): domain Bacteria; phylum Actinomycetota; class Actinomycetes; order Mycobacteriales; family SCTD01; genus RYN-170. The sequence goes on from JAOPWI010000083.1 coordinate 5,793, forward strand.
CACCGACCGGGCGCGGTTCCAGGCCGACAGCGAGCAGCAGGTCTACGACACCCTGCGCTGGCTCGGCCTGGACTGGGACGAGGGCCCGGACAAGGGCGGCCCGTACGCGCCGTACCGCCAGTCCGAGCGGCTCGAGACCTACCGTCCGTATGCCGAGCAGCTGATCGAGGCCGGTCACGCGTACCTGTGCTGGTGCAGCGGCGAGCGGCTGACGGCGATGCGCGAGGACCAGCAGAAGCGCAAGGTGCCGACCGGCTATGACCGGCTGTGCCACGGCAAGACCGAGCAGGAGCGGGCCGAGCTGCCGGGCTTCTCGCCGAACCCGGTGGTGCGGATGCTCGTGCCCGAGAACCCGCCACTGCACTTCGTGGACCTCGTGCGCGGCGAGGTGGCCGCGCCGCGCCCCGACGACCAGGTGCTGCTCAAGGCGGACGGCTTCCCGACCTACCACCTGGCCGTCGTGGTCGACGACCACCTCATGGGCATCACCCACGTGGTGCGCGGGGAGGAGTGGATCTCCTCGACGCCCAAGCACCTGCTGCTGTTCGACTGGCTCGGCTGGGAGCGGCCGCAGTTCGCGCACATGCCGCTGCTGCGCAACGGCGACAAGAGCAAGATCAGCAAGCGCAAGAACCCGGCGGCGCGGCTGAGCTGGTTCGTCGAGCAGGGCTACCTGCCCGAGGCGCTGCTGAACTTCCTCGGCCTGCTGGGCTACTCGTTGCCCGAGGCCGACAAGGAGGTCTTCACCTTCGCGGAGATGTCCTCCTCCTTCGACTGGGGACGGGTCAACACCGTCGGCCCGGTGTTCGACCTGGACAAGCTGGCCTGGCTCAACGGCCAGTACCTGCGCGAGCTGCCGCAGGCCGAGCTGGTGCGGCGCGTGCTGCCCTACCTGGCGACGGCCGGGCTGGTCGATGCGCCCGCGACCCCGGCGCAGCTGGCTGCGGTCGAGGGGCTGGCGCCGCTGATCCACACCCGGATCGCGCTGCTGTCCGAGGCGGCCGACCTGTCGCGCTTCCTGCTCGTGGACGAGGACGCCTTCACGGTCGACCCGGCCGCCGCGGCCAAGGCGCTGGACGGCGCTGCCGGCGCGGTGCTGCTGGCGGCCGCCGAAGCCCTGTCCGCGGTGCAGGACTGGCAGACCGAGCCGGTGCAGGCGGCGCTGGACGCGGCCCTGCTGGAGGACGGCCTGGGCCTGAAGCGCAAGAAGGCCTACGCCCCGATCCGCGTCGCGGTGACCGGGTCCCACATCTCCCCTCCGCTGCCGGAGTCGATGGCGCTGCTGGGCAAGGAGCGCACGCTGCGCCGGCTGCGCGCCGCAGCGGACGGGCTGTGACGCGACGGCTTTGAGGCCCGGCGGGATTGTCCGCTAGAGTGCCTACGCCGCGCTGCGGAGCGGCGCCATGGGGTATGGGGTAATTGGCAGCCCGACGGTTTCTGGTTCCGTTAGTCTTGGTTCGAGTCCAGGTACCCCAGCGCACGAACGTCCACCTGGACGTACAACTTCATACCTAGGGCCCCGTCGTCTAGCGGCCTAGGACGCCGCCCTCTCACGGCGGTAGCGTGGGTTCGAATCCCATCGGGGCTACGCACGTAAACGGCCAGTCACTCACTGTGACTGGCCGTTTCTGCGTGCCCGACCGGGCCGCGCGCTGCCGCAGGCGCGTGGCGGCTACGGAGCGACGGCGACCAGCCGGAGCCCTGCCGGCGCGTCGTGCGGGCTGCCGCCCAGGTACGGGTCCTCCAGCAGGGCCAGCAGCTCGAGGCTGACGAACTTCACCGGAGCGGCGACGAGGGCAGCCAGGGCGGCGCTCTTCGCGGCGCGGCGCGCGGCCAGGTCGACGACGGGGGCGAGCTCGGTCACGCGGTCCTCCGGAGGCTGGCTTGTTGCGTCGCATCGTCGTCGCCGGGAGCGCCGGCCGCCATGGCTCATCCCGGCCCTACGTCCGCCTTGTCCGGACTAGTCCGTTCGGGCCGGGTCCGTTCGAGCGTCAGGTCCGGGTCGCCGGGCGCAGCGCCCGGGACAGCTCGTCGGCGGCGCTGCGCACCGCCTCGGCGTGCAGCCGGCCGGGGGAGCGGGTCAGGCGCTCGAGGGGTCCGCTGACGCTCACGGCCGCCACCACGGTGCCGTCGCGGCCGCGCACCGGCGCCGACACCGACGCGACGCCCTGCTCGCGCTCGGCGACCGACGCCGCCCAGCCCCTGCGCCGGACGTCGGCGAGGACCCGGGGCGTGAAGGCGGCGGTCTCGAGCAGCGGGTCGGTCGCGCGCCAGGCGAGCAGCACCTGGGCGGCACTCCCGGCCGTCATCGGCAGGCTGGCGCCGACGGGCACGGTGTCGCGCAGGCCGCTGACGCGCTCGG
>JAOPWI010000108.1 GCA_025965755.1 Frankiales bacterium
CAGCGTCGGGCGCGGCCCGGGTGGGTGACCCGCCGGGCCCGGCCGGCGCTGACGCCGCGCCGTCCCACTGGCCAGGAGCGGCCGAGCGGGCCCGTGCTGCCCGCTCCGGCGCCGTTTCGGTCACGGGCAGGGCGGTACGTCGGGTGTGTCCGCAGAGCTGGGACGACATCGCTCACCGGCCGGACGTCCGAAGCGACGAGGAGAGGGCGCGATGACGGTCATGGGAGCGACGCAGGTCGACCACGACGGCGCAGGACTGGTCGCGCGGTGCAGCGGCTGCAGCATCGCGTTGCGCCAGGTGGACGGCTTCGACCCCGACGTCGCGCTGGGCACCTTCCTGCAGCACCACCCGGCCTCCACCGAAGCGGTGCACCGCCCGCAGGTGCCCGCGGGCTGGCGCGCCGACGGCCGGAGCGCGTGAGGACCGGCAGGTCGAGAAGGGCAAGACCTGACCTCGCCCGGCCTGCCCGGCGCGCCTCGCGGAGCCCGCGGGCCACGTGACTGCCGGGCGGGGGACGCGCGTTTCTACACTCGCGCCATGGACCCCGCCGACGTGCACGAGCTGGCTCGCCGCTACTGGGAGCGCGTGTGGGGCGAGCGCGACCTCAGCGAGCTGGACAGCCTGCTCACCGATCCCTACACGCGGCACTCGGCCATGGGCAACAAGCTGCTGAGCCGCGACGAGGTCAAGCAGGAGGTTCAGCAGTCCTGGGCGCTGCTGCACGGGGCCCGGACGACGATCGACGACCAGGCGATCGCCGGCGACAAGGTCTGGACCCGGGCCACCACCCGGGGGGTCAACCTGCAGACCGGCGAGCGGTCGGTGCTCACGTGGATGATCGTGCACCGGGTCGAGAACGGCCGCTTCGCCGAGTCGTGGAGCGCCACGCTGCCCGGAGTGGACTGGGCGGGCTGAGGCCCGCCGTCAGCCGAGGTCGCGCAGGCGGCTCTGCCCCCAGTAGCGGTGGCTGGCCAGCGCGAAGGCGACGGTGGTCAGGACCACGCAGGCGCCCATGGCTGCGAGCGTCTCGCGCAGGCCGATCGTGTCGGCCAGCAGGCCCAGCGGCAGCGCCACGATGCCGAAGCCGCCGAAGCTGAGCATGACCAGGCCCTGGATCCGCCCGTGGAACTCCAGGTCGCTCAGCGACATGAGCAGCGACTGGGTCATCGTCTGGAAGACCAGCATTCCGGCGCCGACCGGGAGCAGCACCACGAGCGCGACGGGGAACGACGGTGCGACCGCCAGCGCGGCGATCGACACGCCGAACAGAGCACCGGCGACGGTGACGAGCAGCCACGGGCCCAGGCGGGCGCGCAGGCGTCCGACGATCAGCCCGGTCGCCACGGCGCCGACGGCAGACATCGCCGACATCGCGCCGTAGCCGGCCGAGCCGACATCGAACAGGTCCGCGGCCACGGCGGGCAGGAACGCCAGGTACGGCAGCCCCAGCATGATCACGCCCAGGGTGCACCACAGCAGCAGCCGCAGCGGCGGTCGCTGCATGACGTACCGCACGCCGTCCCGCAACTCCCGGAGCGGCGACTGCGGGGCCACGTCGCCGAGCCGCCGACCGGCCGGCAGCCCGAGGCCGATCACCGCACCGCCGAGGAACAGGGCCGCGCAGGACAGGAAGACGGCCTCCACGCCGTACGTCAGGCCGCCGATGGCCACGCCGGCCACCGCCGGACCGGCCACCCGGCTGGCCTCGGCGTTGATGAGCATCAGCGTGACGGCCTCGGGCACGCTGTCCGGCGGCACCAGCTCGGTGATGAAGGCCATGCGCGCCGGGTTGTACAGCGCGAACGCCACCGCCTGGACGGCTCCGACGACGAGCAGCATCCAGTAGGCGACGACATCGAAGACGACCGCGAAGCCCAGCCACGCGCTGCTCGCGGCCAGCAGCAGGATCGAGAACTGCAGCACCGCGCGCTTGGGCAGCCGGTCACCGACGACACCGCCGAAGGGCGTGGCGATGATCATGGCCAGTCCGAACGACAGCAGCACGCCCCCGAGCGCCGCGTTGCTGCCGGTCAGGTCGAAGGCCAGCCAGCTGCGCGCGATCGTCTGGGCCATCACGCCGAGGAACACGACGGTCGAGCCGAGCCAGAGCCGCAGGTACGGGCCGACGCGCAGAGCGTCGAACATGCCGGGAGTGGCCGGCACCGACCGGGCGCCACCGGCGGCTGCTCCGGACGGGAGAGGCGGCTGGGTCACGGGGCGCCGCTGCCGGTGCTCAGCTGCGCACCACGGCGCTGGCAGGCACTGCGGCCGGCGGCGGGGCCATCGGCTGCTGGTCCATCAGACCTCCGTCTCGCTGCGCGGCGATCGGGCGCCGCAACCTGGACGCACTGTGACACGGGCCGGCCGTCGCCCCGCGGCGGCCGGCGGGTGGCAGTGTCTCCCATCGTGACCGCATCCCCGTCCTGGGTGGCACAGACCTTTTTGCGCCTCGCCGATCTGCTGTCCGTGTCGCCCGGGTCGTGCTGGGACGCTCCGTCGCTGTGCGAGGGCTGGCTCGTGCGCCATGTCGTCGCGCACGTGACCATGCCGGCACGGCTGGACCCGGAGCAGTTCCGCAGCGAGCTGGCGGCGGCCGGCGGCGACATCCACCAGCTCTCCGACACGGTCGCCGCGCGCGATGGTGGCCTGCCCAGCCTCGACCTGCTGGACCAGCTCCGTGCTGCCCGGCTGCACGCCTGGCAGCCGCCGGGCGGCGGGACCGCCGGTGCGTTGAGCCACGCAGTGATCCACTCCCTGGACGTGACCCTCGCCCTCGACGTGCCGCCGGTCGCGCCCCAGGACGCCCTGGCCGACGTGATGGAGCAGCTGGCCGCCAGCAACGGAGCGTGGTTCGGGCTGGAGCTGGCCGGCCACCGGCTCGAGGCGGCGGACACCGGGTGGACGTGGGGGAGCGGTCAGCTGGTGCGGGCCGAGAGCGGCCCGCTGGTCGCCCTGCTGAGCGGGCGCACCCTGCCCGACGGCCGGCGGCTGCCCCGCCGCTGAGCGCACGCCGGCTCACGCGGCAACAGCCGGCCGGTGGCGGAACCGGTCGCAGCCGGCAGGCGGTGGCGATCATGGCCGGGACGACTACCCGCTCGGGTAAGCGGCGCGGGCCGGTTTGGCCGATGGGAGTAGTGCCGGGCACGGATGCCCGGCAGCGCGGCCACTTCTCACGGACGGGAAACACCATGTCTCTTCGCGTCAACACCAACATCGCGGCGATGAACGCCTACCGCAGCCTCACGACCACCGAGGCCAGCCAGGGCAAGTCGCTCGAGAAGCTCTCCTCGGGTCTGCGGATCAACCGGGCCGCCGACGACGCCGCCGGCCTCGTGAACAGCGAGTCGCTGCGCAGCCAGGTCGGTGGCCTCA
>JAOPWI010000119.1 GCA_025965755.1 Frankiales bacterium
CCTACGCACCCAAGGTCCGGGCCAACGTCATCATGCCGGGGCCGTTCCTCACCGACATCAGCAAGGCGTGGGATCTGGAGCAGTTCGCGCGCAGCGCGAGGGACACCATCCCGCTGCAGCGCGGCGGCCAGGCCAACGAGGTCGTGGGCGCCGCCCTGTACCTCGCCAGCGGCGCGTCGAGCTACACGACCGGCGCGGTGCTCAAGATCGACGGGGGAGCCGCATGGTCGCCAGCCTGACCGAGGGCCCGCCCGGCGTCGACCTCGCCGCGCTGGGGCAGTGGATGGACGAGCAGGGCCTGCCGGCCGGGCCGATCGAGCAGCCCAGGCTGCTCGGCGGTGGGACTCAGAACGTGCTGCTGCACTTCGTCCGCGGCGGCGAGGCGTTCGTGCTGCGCCGTCCGCCGCTGCACAAGCGCGGCAACAGTGACGAGACGATGCGGCGGGAGGCCCGGGTGCTGGCGGCCCTCGCCGGCTCCGACGTGCCGCACCCCGAGCTCGTCGCCGGTTGCCCCGACGTCGACGTCCTCGGCGCGGCGTTCTACCTGATGCGACCGGTCGACGGCACCAACCCCAACGTCGAGCTGGGGCCGAGCTACGACGACCCGTCGTGGCGTCACCAGCTCGGCCTCGCGATGGCCGACGGCGCGGCCGCCGTCGGGGCGTTCGACCACGAAGCCGCCGGGCTGTCCGACCTCGGCAAGTCCGACGGCTGGCTGGAGCGGCAGGTGCCGCGCTGGCGCGCCCACCTGGAGACCTACCGGGACGTCGACGGCTACGACGGGCCGCACATTCCGGGGGTCGAGCAGGTCGGTGCGTGGCTGGAGGCCAACCGGCCGGTGAGCTGGACGCCGGGCCTGATCCACGGCGACTTCCACCTGTCCAACGTGATGGCGCGGCGTGACCGCCCCGCGCTGGCGGCCATCGTCGACTGGGAGCTGACGACCGTCGGCGACCCGTTGCTCGACCTCGGCTGGCTGCTGGCCACCTGGCCCGGGGACGACGGCTCGGTCGTCGGGTCCGTCACCCTCCCGGTGACGGACCTGCCGCGTCCGGCCGAGCTGATCGCCCGCTACGGCGAGCGCAGCAACCGGGACGTCTCGTACGCGCCCTGGTATGAGGTCCTGGCCTGCTACAAGCTCGGCATCATCCTGGAGGGCACGCACGCGCGCGCCTGCGCCGGCATGGCCCCCAAGGCCACCGGCGATCAGCTGCATGCCAGCACGCTCGGGCTGTTCGCCCGGGCGCAGGCCCGCATCGCGGCCAGCTGAACTCAGGCGGTGGGCGCCGCCATCAGGGCGAGCGCGTCGGCGCGGCACCGCTTGTAGTCCACCTTGCCGTTCGGCGCCCGGCCGATCGTGTCCACGAACAGGATGCGCTTGGGCGTCTTGAAGCCTGACAGCCGGCCACGCACGTGCGCGACCAGAGCCCTCTCGTCGACGTCGGAGCCCGGGTCGGCCTCGACCAGGGCGGTGATGGCCTCGCCCCACTTCTCGTCCGGAACGCCGACGACGACCGCGTCGAGCAGGCCGGGGTGGGTCTTGAGCGCTTCCTCGACCTCCTCGGGAAAGACCTTCTCGCCGCCGGTGTTGATGCAGACCGATCCGCGGCCGAGCAGGGTCACGCTGCCGTCGGCCTCGACCGTCGCGTAGTCGCCCGGAATGGAGTAGCGCACGCCTCCGATGACCCGGAAGGTGCTCGCCGTCTTCGCCTCGTCCTTGTAGTAGCCGAGCGGCACCCGACCACCGACGCCCACCATGCCGATGTCGCCGGAGCCGGGCTGGACGAAGCTGCCGTCGTCGGCGACCACCACCGCGTTCGGGCCGAGCTCGAACACAGCGGTCTTCGACGTCACGTCGCCGCCCGAGACCGACGCGCCCATCCCGATCGCCTCGGACGAGGAGAAGCCGTCCAGGAGGAACATCTCGCTGTGGTGGCGCAGCAATCCCTGCTTGGTCTCCTCACTCCACATGACGCCGGAGGAGTTCATGGCGACCAGGCTGGACAGGTCCCAGCGGCCGGCGTGGGCGTCGAGCGCACGCAGCATCGGCTTGGCGAACGCGTCGCCGACGATGGCGATGTTGTTGACCTTCTCCTTCTCGACCGCGTCCAGCAGCTCCACGGGGTCGTAGGTCTGCTTCGCCAGCAGGACGACGGAGCCGCCGCGGGTGTGGATGCTCTGCGCGGTCAGGCCGCCGGTGCCGTGCATGAGCGGGCAGGCCGGCAGTGCGACGGGGCCCGGCCCCTCGGTCTCGCGCATCGACCGGATCAGGCCGTAGTCCGGCGTCTCGGGCAGCTCGATCTCGGCCGAGTTGAAGATCATGTGGATGAGGTCGTCCTGGCGCCACATGACACCCTTGGGCATGCCGGTCGTGCCGCCGGTGTACAGCATCCAGAGGTGGTCGCCGTCGCGTCCCCACGGTCCGCGCTGGCGGCCCGGGTTGGTGCCGGCGACGTCCTCGTACGCCGTCGCCCAGGTCGGGCAGGGACCGCACCCGTCGTCGACCCAGAGCCAGCCCTTGACCTTCGGCAGCCGGTCGCGCAGGCCGGCGATGGTCTCGCTGAAGGCGCCGTGAAAGACGACCGCGGCCGCGTCGGCGTTGTCCCACAGGTAGACCAGCTCGTCGGAGGCGTAGCGGTAGTTGGTGTTCACCGGGACCAGCCCGGCCTTGTACGCGGCGAAGCCGGACTCGAGGTACTCGGGGCAGTTGTAGAGGTACTGCGCCACCTTGTCCTGCTCGACGACGCCGAGGCCGAGCAGCCAGGCGGCGACACCGTCAGCGCGGACGTCGAACTCCCGCCAGGTGGTCCGCCGGTCGCCCTGCACCAGGCACGGGGCCTCGGGCTGGCTGTCGGCGTTGGTCTCCCATACGTCCGCGTACGTCCAACCGGACAACGACGTCCCCTCCCGCTCCGTGCGCGGCGGGCGGACGGCTCCTCGGCTGTCCGACCCGGTGAAACTTGTCGGCGGAACGTAACAGCGGAAGGTGACGAAGACCACAACTCCTGCCGCACCCGTGGTCAGGCGCCCGCGGGCCCGGGCCGGGCGGCTCAGTCCGGGGCGTCGGCTGCCGATGGGACGGCATGCTCCCTCGCCCTGCCCCTCGCGCCCGAGCCGCCGTCGCCCTGGCCGGCCTGTCCGCACTGATCGCGCTCGCCGTGGCCACCCCGGCCGGTGCCTTCGGCACGCAGGCCGTCGGCCCGACGCCCGCGGCCACCCCTGCCCCCGTGCCGACCGGGGCAGTGGCGCCCGGTGTCATCACCGGCGCCACCCCGGCGTCCCCGATCCCGGCGCAGCCCGACTTCGCGGGGTGAGGGCCGGCACCCGGCTCCTGCTCGCGGCTGCGCTGCTGCCCGCCCTGAGCGGGTGCGCGGCGGGTCCGTCGTGGGAGAGCCTGCTGGCGCAGCCGTCACCGCCGGCAGCTCCGAGCCAGGCGGCGACGCAGCAGCCGGTGCGGCCGGCTGACCCGGGGCTGTCCGCCCTCATCGCGACGCTTCCCCGGACGACCGAGGTCCTGTCCCGGCCGGACGGCGGCGTGCTGGCGGTGCAGGCCTCCCGGACCGAGAAGGGCTCTCCGCAGAGCCTGCTCGTGCTCCAGCAGCGCGGCGGGTGGCTGCGGGTGGCGCTGCCCGGGCGCCCTCATGGCCGGTCCGGCTGGGTGCGCGCCGCCGCCGTCGAGGTGTCCGCGACCGACTGGCGGCTCGAGGTGTCCCTGTCGCAGCGCCGGCTCACCGTCTCCCGGGGTGGCCTGGTCTACGGCGAGCACCCGGTGGCCGTCGGTGCGGCGTCGACGCCGACTCCGACCGGCCTGTTCTTTGTCACCGACCTGCTCCGGCCGCCGCAGAGCGGTGGAGCGTACGGCCCGTACGCCTTCGGGCTCTCGGCCTTCAGCGACGTGGTGACCTCCTTCGGCGGCGGGCGTGGGCAGATCGGCCTGCACGGCACCAACGCGCCGGCGAGCATCGGCACCGCGGCCAGCAGTGGCTGCCTGCGGATCGACAACGACACCGTCACGGCCCTCGCCGAGCAGCTGCCGCTGGGCACGCCCGTCGAGATCCGCGTGTAGCCCGGGCTCAACGTCTTCGGCCGCACTGCCGACAGGACAGAGGTGGAGGGCATCGCGGGCGCCATCGCGCGCATCGGCGCGCTGGACAGGCAGCTCTCGACGCTGCGCGCCCCCGTGCCGTCCGGGCAGTTCGGCGCGCTGCTCGAGCGGTCGATGACCGTGGTGGCGGGGTCGGCTGCCGCCGGAACCGCCGTCCCGGCCCCGTCGGCCGCGTGGGCGGCGGCGCTGCGCCCCGCCGCGCTGCAGGCTGCGCCGGACGTCTCGGCCTACGGCAACGGGCGCATTCCGGAGTCGGCACTGACCTCCATCGGCGGCGACGACCGACTGCAGCCCTCCGCGGCCAAGCTGTTCCTCAGCATGCGCGCCGAAGCGGCGATGCAGGGCGTGGAGCTGCCGGTCAACGACTCGTACCGCTCGCTGCAGGAGCAGGAGGAGATGGCCGAGCGCAAGGGCCTCTACTCCGAGGGCGGCTGGGCGGCCAAGCCGGGCACCAGCAGCCACGGTCTCGGCCTGAGCGTGGACCTTCAGCTCGACGGCGAGGCGCAGCGCTGGATGCGGGACAACGCCGGCCGCTTCGGCTTCGTGGAGGACGTCGCGCGCGAGCCGTGGCACTGGACCTTTCGGCCCGAGGTCTAGGGGCGAGTGACGCGCGAGAGCTGGTGCTGCGAGACGAGGGCGCTGCGCTGGACGCGTTCGTCCTCGGCGCGGGGCCCTGGTTCACGGGCAGCGCCGGGTCACGGGAGCCGCTCGAGCACCTCGCAGACCTCGTCGGGCGACGGCATCTGCGCGATGGAGCGGCCGATCCGCGACGCCGCCTGACCGAAGGAGCCGTCCTCGAGCAGCCGGGCCGCAGCGTCACGCACTGCATCGGCTGTCGCCTCGCCAGGCGCCAGGGACAGCCCCGCTCCGGCCGACGTGACGGACGCGGCGTTGAGGAATTGGTCGGCGCCCTGCGGCAGGCACAGCTGCGGGAGGCCGAGCTCCAGCGCGGACAGGACCGTGCCCGACCCGGCGTGCGACACGACCAGCTGGCAGCGGCGCAGCAGGGCGGCCTGTGGGACGTACCGCTCCACTCGTACGTGCGCGGGTTGCTCTGCCAGCAGCGCCGGATCCCCCTGCGGGCCGACGGTGACGAGCAGCCGCACGTCGAGCTGCGCGAGCGCAGCGACCAGACCGCGCAGGACCGTCGCGTCGGAGAAGACGGTGCCCATGGTCAGGTAGACCAGCGGCCGGTCCTCCCGTGTCGTGGGGAGAGCGACAGGAGCGTCTGTGGGGCCCGGGTAGGTGACCGGTCGCAGGAGCTGACGGTGCGGCACGTGGGGCGCGGGCGGCTGCGGCAAGGCAGGCGGATAGGGGTCCAGGTAGAGCCGGTCGTACATGCCGCCGTAGGGACGGGCCTGCAGGGCGCGGGCCTGCCACAGCGGCACGACCTCCTGCGCCGCGCGCGCCATCCGGGGCTCGGGCAGCAGCGGCCCGAATCCCTTCGACACTCCCGGTACGCCCAGCTCTGCGGCGACCAACGGCCCGGCGAGCTCGGCGGCGTCGGACACCACCAGGTCGGGTCGCCACTGCTGCGCGACGGGGATGAGCCCCGCCAGCATCGGCGGCGCCATCAGCGCTCCGAAGAGCTTGGCGAACAGGTGCTCGGGGCGCTCGGCCGGCGAGAGCTCGCGCAGCTCGGGAAACTGCCGAACCACCTCCGGCGGAGACACCGGCGGCATCGATGTCACGCCGGTGGCGCGCAGGCCCGCCTGCTCGACCTGAGCCACCGACCGGTCAGGCAGCGCCCACAGCACTTCGTGACCGCGCGCGGCCAGTGCGTGGGCCAGGGGGACCATCGGGTGGATGTGCCCCAGGCCCCCCGGCGTGGTCACCAGCACCTTGAGCGGCATGGCCGTCAGTTGTAGTGGCTGCAGCGCTCCACGTCACGGTCTTCTTGCGCCGGCTGCACCCGCCCGAGGTGCGCTCACGAGCGGAGCCGGCACCGCACCGGTGCCCGAAGCGGCCGTAAGCGCCCGCTCTGGGCGCGTGGGTCGGGGAGCTACCGCGGGCCGCCGTCGGTGCGGAGGCTGATGCAGCTCGGGCGCTGTTTGGCCGAAATCGGCAGAGGGAGCGCCGGCCGGAGGCAAGATGTCGCCAAGCTTTCACATCTTTGGTCGAGGGGCAGTGTCGAGCGCGTGAACCTGACAGCCGGCCAGAACGTTCCCCTTGCCGCCGCCGCGTTGCATGTCCGCCTGCAACCGGGGCCAGCACGCGTGGACCTCATCGCCCTCTTGCTGGACGACCAGGGACGCGTGGGCGCCGACGCTGACTTCGTCTTTTACAACGCGCCACGCCACCGAAGTGGCGCCGTCACGCTCGAGGGACAAGCACTGAGGCTGGATTTGCGTCGTCTTCCCGCGGGTGTGCAGCGCGTCGTCGTCGCAGCGAACAGCGACGACCAAGGTCCTCTGGAGGATCTGACGGTGCTGGTGGAAGACGACGAGCAACTTGTCTTCGCCCCGTCCAACCTGGGCGGCCTTCCGACGGCCGTCCTGGTGGAGCTCTACCGCCGCGCCGGCGGCTGGCGCGTCCGCGCCGTAGGTCAGGGGTGGGCCGCCGGCCTAGCTGGACTTGCCCGCGAGTACGGAGTGAACGTTGATGCCGAGCCCGACCAGCCGGAGACGCCCAGGGCGCCGCAACCGGACTTGGCGCCGGTGCGGTCGGAGCTGGACCGGCTGAGTGAGCGCCGGGACGCGCTGGTGCAAGAGGTGGCGGTGCTCGATCGGCGGGTGCGCGAGGCGCGCGAGGCGATCGTCGAGACGGACGAACTGCGGCTCCTGCAGCAGGTGGGCTACTACCAGTTCCGGCACCCCCTGGACGACGTTCTGTCCTCCAAGCAGCGGCTGGACGGGCTGCGGACGCGGATCAAGCAGGCGATCGGCAAGCGTACGGCCGTGCACGGCAAGTCAGGCTGGATGGTGAACGGATCGCTGAAGGAGGGAGCGGATCTCGTTCGCCAGTTCGGCGACCTGATGTTGCGCACCTACAACATCGAGGCTGACAACTGCGTCCGCACCGTGCGTGCCCACACGGTCGACGCCGCGAAGAAGCGGCTCGACCGGACTCGGGAGGCCATCGTCAAGAACGGCAGCACCATGGGCGTTGCGATCGACGAGTCCTTCCACGTGCTGCGCCTTGAGGAACTCCAACTCACCGCGGACCATCACCTGCGAGTCGAGCAAGAGAAGGAGGACGCGCGGGAGGAGCGCCACCGCCAGCGTGAGGAGGTCAAGGCTCAGGAGGAGTTCCAGCGGCGGAAGAAGGACCTGCTCAAAGAGCAGGTGCACTACCAGAGCCTGCTGGAGCGGTCTCGGCTGAGCGGCGACAAGGCAGGACTGCTCACCGCGCGTGAGCGGCTCGCGGAGATCGCGGAGAGCATTGAGGAAGTGGAGGAGATGGCGGCGAACACCCGCGTCGGCTACGTCTACGTCATCTCTAACGTGGGTGCCTTCGGTGATCGCATCGTCAAGATCGGCCTTACCCGTCGCGAGGACCCGCTGCAGAGGGTCTACGAGCTCGGAAGCGCCTCGGTGCCGTTCAAGTTCGATGTGCACGCGCTCGTCTTCAGTCAGGACGCTGTGGCGCTCGAGGGCGCGCTGCATCGGGAGTTCGACCAGCGGCGGGTCAACCGAGTCAACCGGCGGCGCGAGTTCTTCCGCGTGGACCTCGCAGAGGTCAGAGCCGCGCTCGAGAAGCTCGGGACCAATCACGTGGTCGAGTTTCGCGAGCTCGCGGAGGCACCTGAGTGGCGCCAGAGCCAAGCGCAGCAAGCCGCCGACGGCCCTTCCGGCGTCGACTTGAGCCGGTAGGGGGTACACGACCGATGGCCCGTCGACGCGGAGTCCTGGCGACGCTTGTGCAGATGCAGCGGGAGGCCGAACGTGAGCGGGAACGTCAGGCTCGCGCGTTCGCACGATCGCAGCGTGAGGCGGAGCGCGTGGCCGCCGCGCGCTCGCGCGCGACCGTGCAGGATCAGAAAGTCAGGGATCGGCTGTACGCGGAAGACCGGATCCGGGAAGCCGCCGAGGACACAGCTCATGTCGAGCGCCAGGTTCAGCTCCTGCAGAGCGTGCTGGCTTCGACGCTGGAGATCGACGATCACCTCGACCTCGAGGCGCTGAAGCAGGCGCCGTCACTCCCCGCGTTCGACCCGCTCGAGGTCGGCGAGCCGCCGCCGCCCCCTCTTGAGGACGACTTCGTCGTGGAGGGCCCCTCCGCCCTGGGCCGCATGTTCGCCGCCTCCAAGCACGCCGCTCGGGCGCAGCAGAGTCAGGCCGATTATCAGCAGGCCCTGGACGACCACAGGGTTGCGCTGCAACAGCATGCCCAGCTGTTGGAAAGGGCTCGACTCAGGCATGAGGCGCAGGCAGCTCGTCAGGCGGAGGAACACCAGCAGTACGTCGAGGAGGTCAGCGCCCTGCAACGCGACTTGGCCGCGCGTCAACCCGAGGCCGTTGTTCGCTACCTCGACCTCGTGCTGGAAGCAGCCGAGTACCCCGATGGCTTTCCGCACTCCTGGCGCCTGGCCTACGCATCGTCGTCTTGGCACCTGGCCATCGATTACGAGTTGCCGCGCGTGGACGTGGTTCCGGCCGACAAGGCCTACAAGTACGTGAGGAGCTCCGACACGATCACTGCGTCGGCCCGCCCGGCCGCGCAGGTCCGCAGCATCTACTCGGACGTGCTGCGACAGACCGCGCTGCGGGTCGTGCATGAGGTCTTGGAGGCCGACCGGGGAGGCGCGGTGCGCAGCGTCGTCTTCAACGGGTACGTGAACGACACCGACCCGGCGACCGGACGCGAGGTGCGCCGCTGCCTCGTGGCCCTCGCAACGTCTCGGGAGCGGTTCCTGCAAGTCGACCTGGGCCGGGTCGACCCCGCTGCGTGCCTGACGCACCTCGAGGCAAGGGTCAGTAAGGATCCCAGCAAGCTCCAGCCCGTCGAGCCGATCGTGCTGACTGGCTCGCTGGAGGCGGACTTCACACTGGACACAGATTCCGCGCTTGACGCCCTTCCGGACATCTCGCCAGGCGGTCAGGTGGGACGGGAACAACTCCCGCCGTCGGCCGGAAGCGCAGAACCGCAGGAACTTGTTGCCGGACAGAACGTGCCCCTCACTGGCCAGCGCTTTCAGGTGGACCTGCTTTCCACCCACGGGGACCTTTCCGTGCTCCTGGTCGGAGCGAGTCAACGGGTCAACCAAGACGAGGATTTTATCTTTTACAACAATCCGCGCAGCGCAGGCGGTGCCGTGACGCTGGCCGGCAACGGGGCAAGCATCGACACGGCCCTGCTGCCGCCGAGCTGCGAAAGCGTGGTCCTGGTGGTGAGCGCGGGGGACGGCGACGAGCCCGTCACGCCTGCGACCGCTGTGCTCCAACAGCCTGGTGCTGGAGTCGGCTTTCGGTTCAGGTCCCCCGACGCGGTTCACGTGAGCGCGCTCGTCTGGGGCGAGCTGTACCGCCGGGATGGCAACTGGCGCCTGCGCGCAATCGGCCAGGGTTGGGCCGATGGGCTGGCGGGTTTGGCACGGGACTACGGGGTCGATGTCGACTGACGGCCGCTGGCTCCTCAGCTGCGCGCCGGCGGACATGGCGCGTCCCTGCCCGTGCCGCCAGTCTTGTGGACCATGAGTGCACAGCACCGGCCGTCGCGGCCGGACGGAACTCTCCCGATCTGTCGATGGGTCATGATCTTGTCAGTCAGCGCCTCGTGGCCATCGCGGGTAGCGGTCCTGGCAGCAACGCGTTCTCGGTAGGAGCCGCGTCCAGGGGAGCCGAGCCCTCGACGTGACCGTTTGTCCGCGCTGGGCCCGCGGGTCGGCCTTGGGGATCGGTCGACAAGACCCCGGCCGCACCGCTGGATCGCCGCCGACCCGGACGGCGGCCGATCGGCTCCCG
Source organism: Frankiales bacterium (assembly GCA_025965755.1). Taxonomy (GTDB): domain Bacteria; phylum Actinomycetota; class Actinomycetes; order Mycobacteriales; family SCTD01; genus RYN-170. The sequence goes on from JAOPWI010000119.1 coordinate 10,009, forward strand.
GTGTGCCCCGCGATCGTGTTCTGAGGCCTCGCGGACGTTCGGTCAGGGGGCGGCTGCCCTCTGACCTGCGTCCATCCTGGGGTGAGTGACGGGGCTCGAACCCGCGACAACCGGGATCACAACCCGGTGCTCTACCAGCTGAGCTACACCCACCATGTGCGGGGGCGAGTGTAGCGGGCCTCAGTCGGGGACGACGGCGGACGGCTCGGGCGGGCTTCCGGCCAGCAGCGCGGCGGCCGCAGCGGCCTCCTCGGAGGTCGGCCCAGGCTGCGGGACGAACAGCGTGGCGCGGTAGTAGCGCAGCTCCTCGACCGACTCGCGGATGTCGGCGAGGGCCCGGTGTCCACCGCCCTTCTTGGGCGAGTTGAAGTAGACCCGGGGGTACCAGCGGCGGGCCAGCTCCTTGATCGACGACACGTCCACCATGCGGTAGTGCAGCCAGCTGTCCAGCTCGGCCATGTCGCGGGTGAGGAAGCCCCGGTCGGTGGCGATCGAGTTGCCGCACAGCGGCGCCTTCCGCGCGTCGGGCACCCACTCCTTGACGTACGCGAGCACCGCCTGTTCGGCCTGCTCCAGCGTCGTCGTGGAGACGAGGACCTCCTCGGTCAGCCCCGACGCAGCGTGCATCTCGCGGACAACCTCGGGCATGCGGGACATCTGCTCCGCGGTCGCCCCGATGACCACGTCGATGCCCTCGCCCAAAATGTTGAGCTCGCTGTCGGTCACCAGGGCGGCGACCTCGATGAGCAGGTCGCTGCCGAGGTCGAGTCCGGTCATCTCGCAGTCGATCCACACCAGCCGGTCGCTCATGCGGCCCCACCCTAGGCGAGGCCCTGCAGCGTCGGTCACGGCGAGCGGGCGGGGCCACCGCCGGGGGGCATGCCACTGTCCCTCCGCCGCCCCGCCCGGTGGCCGCGGGCGACCGGTGCGGTCCCCGGAGACGCGGCATCCGTCGCGGAGCGGCCCGGTGCGCCGAAGCGCTGCTTCCCGGCGCCTCGGCGACGGCATGCCGGACAGCGCCCCGGACGAGTTCCCGACACCGCCTCGGCCGGGCCCGTGACGCCGTGATCTGCCCGTAACCCGCCGGGAACTCACGGGCCTCCTCGTGGAAACCCTCCGTACCTACGGTCGGCGCACACCCCCCGCCGCAGGGCCGGGCAACTCCCCGGAGGACCGATGACCACGCTCGCAGCCGACCCGCGCGTCCCTGACTCCCCGGCGCCGTCCGACGACTTCGCCGGACGGGCCACCAGCGCCGGTGTCCACGTCCCCTCGCCGGCCTCGGTCGGTGGCCTCGTGCTCAGCCTGGAGGACTACACGGCGACCCTGGACGGCCGGCCGCTGGATCTGTCACCCCGCCAGGTCGAGCTGCTGTCGCTGTTCCTCGCCGACCCGCGTCGGGTCTGGAGCCGCGCTCAACTGCACCGCATCTGCTGGGGGGACGCCCCGCCGTCGCGTCGGGTCGACGTCCAGCTGTGCCGCCTGCGCGCGAAGACGGGCCTCGACCTGTTCCGCAACGTGCGCGACCGTGGCTGGGCGCTGCGGGCCGACCTGGCGGCGCAGAGCTAGCGTCGGGAGCGTCCCGTCGCCCCCCTCCGGAGGTCCCAGTGGCCCACGCCCCGTCCGACCCGTCCGACCGGATCTTGGCCCTCGAGCAGCAGGTCGCCGCACTGACCGACCGGCTCGCGCAGCAGGATGAGCCAGCCGCCGCCCCCTCGTACGGGCGTCGCGACCTGCTGCGGCGCAGCGGTGCCGTGCTCGCCGGCGCGGCCGGAGCCGTGGTCCTGCCGGC
>JAOPWI010000159.1 GCA_025965755.1 Frankiales bacterium
CGACCGGCGGCGCGGCCACCCGGCTCAGCGCCGTCCGGGTCGCCACGCCCGGGGCCGGCCCCCGCGGCCCAGCCGGCACAGCAGTCACAGGCGGAGCCCAGCTACCAGCCGCCGGAGCCGCCGCCTCCGCTCGGCCGGGCGCGCCCGGACGTAGCCGGACCGGTGCGCGGTGAGCCCCCGATCGTCCGCCGGAGCGTCGGCGGGGCAGACGTCGGTCGCCGGGCAGCGGTACGCGCTGCCCGCCGGAGCTGGAACGGTCTGGCTCGGTCTCGGACCGGCGCCACTGGCCGGTCTGGCGATGACACTGCTGCTGGTCGTCGGGCTGACGCTGCGCGGTACCCCGCTGTGGGCGGTTCTGCCCGTCGCCGCCGTGGGCGTCTCCCTTTCCGCCTGGCCGGTCGGCGGCCGCAGCGCACTGCAGTGGCTCCCGGCCCTGGCCCGGCAGCTGCTGTCACGGCTGCTCGGCAGCGACCGTTGGCACCAGCCGTGGCTCGATGGCCCCGCGCACCGCACGGCGCGGCCAGCGGGCGGACCCGTCCTGCTCCGGGCACCGGACACCCGGCCGCTGCGCCTGCTCGGCAGCGACGAGCAGCAAGGCCTGGTGCATGACCGTCAGCGGGGCACCGTGACGGTGGTCCTCGCGACCGCCCCGACCGGGCGGTTCGGGTTGCTTGACCCCGACGGGCAGGACACCGAGCTGCACCGATGGGGCAGCGCCCTGGCCGCGCTGCTCAGCATCCCGTCCCTGCGCCACCTGCAGTGGATCGTGCACACCCGCCCCGACACCCGCCCCGACAGCGGCTGCGGGGGAGACCCGACCGGCACGACCGGGCGCGACAGTCAGCTGCAGCAAGACCAGGCGCTGCTGACCGCCGCCGCGCGGTCGCAAGCCAGTACCCACCTGCACCTGCTGACTCTCACGCTGGCCGCGCCGCAGGGCCGCAGACGCGGCGGCGCGCGAGTCGGTGAAGACGCCCAGGCGGCGGTGCACGCTGCCGCAGCGCAGGCGGCAACCGCCCTGCTCGGCGCGGACGTGCTCAGCTACCCGGTCACGGCTGTCGAGCTGGCGGCGCTGCTACGCCAGCTGACCGATCCCGGGCAGCCGCAGTGGCCGGACGGCGAGCGGCGCGACAATGACCCAAGCGTGGCCATGTCCGGGCGGCAGGCGTGGACGTACTGCCGGCTCGACGACACCGTCTCCCGCAGCTGGGCCGTTCACGGCTGGCCTCGCGCGTCGCTGCCCGCGGACTGGCTCGCCGGCCTGCTGCAGTCCCCGCTCGGCGACGGCACCGCCCGGACCCTGTGTGTGCAGGCCCGGCCGGTCCCACCGGACCACGCTGCGCGGCGCGCCCGCGCCGCCGCCGCCAAGGCCCGGCTCGACACGGCCGACCGGCAGCGGCTCGGCTTCACCCCGTCCCAGGGAAGCGCCCTGGACGAGCAGGACGCCGAGCAGACCGCAGCCGAGCTCGTGGCCGGCTACCCGATGGCCGACCTGACCGGTCTGATCACCCTGCACGCCCCCGACCTCCCTCTGCTGGGGGCCGCGGCCGCCGGGCTGCGCACCGCCGCCATCAGCCAGCGCCTGGACCTGCGGCCGCTGCACGGCCAGCACAGCCGGGCACTGGCCGCGTGCCTCCCCCTCGGGCTGCCGCACGCAGGCCGGTCATGAGCCGCGACCTCGTCCCGGCCGAGCAGACCGGCCCCGCCGGTGCCGGCCCCGCCGGTGCCACCGCCGCCAATGCCAGCCCCGGCGTTGCCAGCCTCGCGGGTGCCAGCCCCGCCGGTGCCACCGCGGCCGAGGCTCGGCTGCGCGCCCTGCATGACCGGCTGCTGACCGCCGTGCAGGAGGTGACCAGCGAGAAGGGGTGGCAGCAGATGCTGCGGACCGCCGCCGCGCTGCCGACCTACAGTCCCCACAACGTGCTGCTGATCGCCAGCCAGCGCCCCGACGCCCGCGCCGTCGCCGGGTTCCACACCTGGAAGCAGCTCGGACGCGCTGTCCGAAAGGGCGAGAAGGGCATCGCCATCCTCGCCCCGGTCGTGCGCCGCACCACCGACCAGCAGCCGCCGAGCGAGCGACACGAGAGTGGGAAGGCCGCTGCGGGATCCGAGGCCAGCCGGTCACCCATCACTGGACCGGACCTGGCCGGGTCGCCGGTCGCCTCCCGGCGGGTCGCCGGCTTCCGGGTCGTGCACGTCTTCGACATCAGCCAGACCGATGGCCCCGACCTCCCCGAGCCGCCGCAAGCAATCCGGCTGGCCGGCGCCGCGCCGGACGGGCTTGTCGCCGGCCTGACCGCGCAGATCCGGGTGCAGGGCTTCCAGCTGCTGCGACGCGACATCGAGATCGCGCACCCTGGCATGGCCGGCGCTAACGGCGTCACGGACTTCCTCGCCCGGACCGTGGTGCTGCGCCCCGATCTGTCCGGGGCGCAGACAGCCAAGACTCTCGCCCATGAGCTGGGGCACGTGCTGCTGCACCGCCCCGGCGTCCGGCCGGCTGGCCTGAGCCGGGAGCAGGCTGAGGTCGAGGCCGAGTCTGTCGCCTATGTCGTCACGGCCGCCCACGGGCTGGACAGCAGCACCTACACCGTCCCGTACGTCGCCGGCTGGGCCGGCGCCGACCAGACCCTCGTGGGACGGACCGCCGAGCGCGTCCTGGGCACCGCCCGCGACGTCCTGCGGCACCTTCCGCCGCCAGCCACCCTGCTGCTGGCTGAGGCCACCCGGGACCGGCTCCGTGAGACGGCGCGGGTGGCGCCACCCGAGCGGACCGTCCGCCGGGCGCCGCTGCCCGCCGCGACCCTCGAAGACCCCAGGCGCCCGATCACGCCGGCGCGCCCCTGCAGCCGCCCACCCGGGCAGGACCCCTTCGGCCCCGGGAGCGCTGAGCGGCCGAGCGCCGACACCCGGTCGGCCGAGCAGGGACGGTGGCCGTGATTGCCCGGCTCGCTCCCACGGTGCCGGTGACGACCCGGCACAGCTGCAGCCTCTACCCGTGGCAGGTCGGCAGCTCGCTGCCGCAGGACGGGCCGGTCATCGGGCTGGACCTGCTCGCCGGGCGAACGGTCTTCCACTACGACCCGTGGGTCCTGTACGCGCAGCGGCTGCTGACCAGCCCGAACATGGTCGTGCTCGGCCAGCTCGGCAAGGGCAAGAGCAGCCTGGTCAAGACCCACCTGCACCGCCAGGCTCTCGCCGGCCGGCAAGTCTTCGTCCTGGACCCCAAGGGCGAGTACACGCCGTTGGCCCGCCTGCACTCGCTGCCGCTGCTGGGGCTCGGCCGCGGCAGCCCCGACCGGCTCAACCCGCTCGAGCCGCTTCCCGACGAGACCGAACAGGCGCTGGCCCGTCGCCGCACCGACACCCTGACCGCGCTGGCCGCGACCGGCCTGGGACGTGACCCCGCACCCGAGGAACGCGCCGCCCTCGCCAGCATCGCCGCCCGGCTGCACCCCCACGCCCTGCTCGGCGACGTCGTCCGCGCACTGCTCGAACCCGTGCAGGCCGTCGCTACCGACCTGCACACCACCCCGGCCGCCCTCGCCGCCCAGGTCCGGCCGGTCGCGCTCGAGCTGCGACGGCTGCTGCACGGCGATCTCGCCGGCATGCTCGACGCCCCGACCACCTGCCGGCTGGACCCGGACGGCCCCGGGCTGGTGCTCGACCTGTCCGCCGTCTTCGGCAGCCCCGCGCTGCCCGCCGTCATGGTCGCCGCCGGCGCTTGGCTGTCCCGCGCCCTCGCTCCCGCCGCCGCCACCGCCACCGCCACCGCCGGTGGCAGTTCCGGCCGACGGCGGGTGCTGCTGGTGGACGAGGCATGGGTGCTGCTGCACCTGCCCGCCACCACCGCCTGGCTGCAGGCCCTGTCCAAGCTCGCCCGGGCCCACGGCGTGCAGCTCGTCACCGTGCTGCACCGCGCCAGCGACCTCGCCGGGCAGGCCGACACCGGCACCGCCACCCAGGCCCGGGCCCGCGGGCTGCTCGCCGACGCCGAGACCCGGGTCCTCTACACCCAGACCGCGGGGGAGCGGCCGCTGCTGCGCGACCTGCTGGACCTCACCGACGTCGAGCTCGACCTGGTCACCCAGCTGCCGCCGCACCGGGCGCTGTGGCAGGTTGGCCAGCACCGCGCGGTCGTCGAGCACCTGCTCAGCCCCCGGGAGGCCGCTCAGCTCATCGACACCGACCAGCACATGACCGCACGCCCGGAGCATCCGGTGAGAACGGCCGGCCCCAGCGATCGGCCAGGCCGGATCGATTCAGTCGGAGCGACGCCATGAGCGGCGCGCGCCGCAGTGGCCCGGTTCGGCACCTGCTCGTCGGCTGCGCGCTGATGGTCACTGCCCTCGTCGCCGTGGTGGGGGCGGTCGCCGCCGGCGTCGCGGCACTGCCCGCCGCGGCGGTGGCCAGCGACCTCGCCGCGACGGACATCCCGCCGTCGCTGCTCTCGCTGTACCAGCAGGCCGCGGGAACCTGCCCCGGCCTGCCCTGGCCGGTGCTGGCCGCGGTCGGGAAGGTCGAGACGGACCACAACCGCCCACCCGGGCAGGTCAGCCCGGCCGGCGCGCAGGGACTCATGCAGTTTCTGCCTGCTACCTGGGCGCCGTACGGCGCCGACGGGAACGCCGACGGACGCGCCGACCCGTTTGACCCGCCGGACGCCATTGCCGCGGCTGGCGGCTACCTGTGCGCCGCTGGTGCGGCACGGGACCTCGGTGTCGCCGTCGCCTCCTACCTCTGCGGCAACCTGCCCGACTGCCGCAGCCGTGCGCAGCGGCCGGGCGGGTACGCCGCCCGGGTGCTGGACTGGGCCGCCCGGTACACCGACTCAGGCAGCCCGGCCGGGCCGCGGCCGACCCGCGCCGTGCAGGTCGCGCTGGCACAGGTCGGCACCCCCTACCTGTGGGGCGGCGAGACGCCCGGCGTCGGCTTCGACTGCAGCGGCCTGGTGCAGCACGCCTACGCCACCGCCGGGCTGCCGCTTCCGCGGACCGCGCAGACCCAGTACGACGCCGGGCCGCTGCTGCCGGCCGGCACCCCCCCGCAGCCGGGCGACCTGGTGTTCTTCGGGGCCGGGCCGCAGCAGGTCACGCACGTCGGGATCGCGCTGGGGCAGGGCCGCATGGTCGACGCCCCGCGCACCGGCGCGCTCGTCCGGGTCGAACCGATCGCCGGTTTCGGCTCTCTCGTCGGCGTCAGCCGTCCCGCCGCCCGCGTCCCTGGAGCCGGCCCATGACCAGGCCAGGGACCCGGCCGAGCAGCAGCGGCGGCACCCTGGACCTCGCTGACCACGTCGCGATCACGCTGGTCGCCGCCGCGGCCGCCGTCGGGTGCGTGGGAACCGTCACCACCGGCCTCGCGACCCTGATCGCCGGCTCCGGCTGGCACACTGCCCGACCGGCCGTCGCGGTCGCCGCCCTCGCCGGTTGGCCCCGACATGCCGCCGACCCCGCCCGTAGTTTCCCGCCGGCCTGGCAGCCGCTGCTGCCGGCCCCGGCCGGGATGTGGCTCGCGCTGCTGGTCACCACGGTCGCGCTGGCCGCCGCGAGCGCCGCCACCTGGCGCCTGACCGGCCGGCTGCTTGATCACGCCGACTCCTCGCCCGGGGTGGGCCGGGCCGGCGGAGCGGGCTTTGCCAGCCGGCGGGACATCCGTCTGCACCTGAGTGCCGCCGCCGTCCGGGCCCGGGCCCCGCAGACCCGCCCGACCGTCAG
>JAOPWI010000163.1 GCA_025965755.1 Frankiales bacterium
CGGCGGGCGGCGCGCCACGACGGGGTGCGGGCGGGTCGGCGCCGTGCGGCGCACCAGCTCCCAGGAGGCCCCGAGCCGCCGCAGCGTGGCGGCGTCGACCGCCTCCTGCAGCCGCGGCAGCAGCACGTCCTCCTCGTCGCGTACGTCCTGCTGCAGCAGCGCGACCAGCCGCTCGAGCAGCGCCGGCCGCTCCTGCGGCGAGGCGGCCTGCAGCCGCAGCACCAGCTCGTTGATCTCCTGGTGCTCCTGCTCCACCCGCAGCGTGAGCTCCTCGCCATCGGGCAGCGCCGTGCGCAGCGCCGGCCACAGCACGGCCTCCTCCGCGAACGCGTGGCTGAACACCAGCCGGCACACCCGCTGCAGCACCTCGTCCTGCGCCGGCCCGGACGTGCCCGCCAGCCGCGTCAGCAGGCCGTCGAGCTCGACGTGGTCGCGGCGCTGACGGGCCAGCACGCTGCCGGGGCCGCCCAGCTCCTCGACGGTCTGGTCGGCGATCGATCGGGCCACGGGAGGCTCCTCGCTACGGGGACGTCGCTGCCGCCCGGCGTGCCCGGCCCGTCCTCACCGAACCGGTCCCGTGCGCGGTCGCCCGGCTCCCCGCCGGTGGCCGTGTTCGCCCCGGCTCAGGGAGCCCCGTCCGGCTCCGGCGGCGGCTGCTGCTCGTCCGCGGCGCGCTCGCGGGCCGCCCGGCGGGCCCGCCGCTCCATCGCCACGAGGACGCCGAGCACAGCGATCGGGCCGAGGACCGCGAGCGCCTCCGGCACGCCACCCGCGTGCGCAAGCACCATCAGGCGGCGAGCGCGGCGGGACGCGCCCAGGCCGCGCCGACCTCGACGAGGGCGGGCCGCACAGACGTCAGCTCTCGGCGAGCAGCGCGGAGACGTCCGCCTCGCCGTCGCGGTAGCGACGGGTGATCTCGGCGCTGCAGGCGTCCATGACGGCCTGCACCTCGCGCCGCTTGCTGGAGAGCTTGTGCTCCTCCTCGGCCAGGATGCGCATGCCGTGGGCCAGGTCGTCGGCGGTGCGCGCCCCGACATCCGAGACGTCGACGTCGGCCACGAGCGCCTCGACGTAGCGGCGGTGACTGTCCACGCGGGACGGCTCGAGCGTGCTGTGCCGGCCCAGGCCACGGGCCTCGCCGCGCGGCTCGTCGGCGAGGATCTTGGCGAGCCCCTCGACCAGCCCGCCCTCGGTGTGCCCTTCCCGGCGGTTGAGCTCCGCGCGCAGGATGTCGAGCCGGCCCTGGATGAGGCGGCGCAGGTAGGACAGGTCGACCTCCTCCTGCTCCGCCTCGCCGCGCAGCGCGCGGACGTCGGCGAGCGGGGCGGTCTGCAGCCCGGCGAGGTAGTCCTGCGACAGGACCCGGTCGATGCGGCGATTGCCCTGCACGGGCGTGCCTTCGGCGCTCACGCGGCAGTCCTTCCCGGTCGTCCGGCCGCACCGGTCCCGGTGCGGCCAGCCCATGGTGTCAGACCCGGCCACCGAGCGCCTGCGCCTGCCTAGAAGCGCAGCAGCCCCGCCCGGGCCGCCGCGGCCGCCCGGGCCGGTGACTCCGGGACGTCCTCGACGGGCGACGGGTCGATGCGCGCGGCGACACCGCCGGCCAGCAGCTCGGCGCTGTCCGCAACGTTGCGCTTGAGCAGCGCCAGGCCGATCGGGCCGAGCTCGTGGTGGCGCACGGCGCTGCCGACCCGGCCCACCTCCCGCTCCCCCAGCACGACCGGGCTGCCCGCGGCGGGCAGGTCGGCGTCGTCCAGGTGCAGCAGCGCCAGCCGGCGCGGCGGGCGGCCCAGGTTGTGCACGCGGGCCACCGTCTCCTGCCCGCGGTAGCAGCCCTTGTCCAGGTGCACGGCGGCCGTCAGCCAGCCGGCCTCGTGCGGCAGCGTCCGGTGGTCGGTGTCCCTCCCGAGCCGAGGGCGCCGGGCGGCCACCCGCAGCGCCTCGTACGCCTGCACGCCGGCGGTCACCTCCCAGGCCGCCAGCTGCGCGCGCGGCACCAGCAGGTGCCGGCCGAAGCCGGTGTCGGTGCACGGCCACTGCTCGGGCGGGGAGCCGGCCGGCTCCCACACGACCGCCAGGTCCTCGGCGAGGGCCACCTCGACCCGGAGCATGAACCGCATGCGATCGAGAAAGTCGACCAGCGCCTGCGCGGTCCCCGGCTCCACGTGGGCGAGCACCTCCTCGCCGGTCTCGACGAGCTGCAGGTGGTGCTCCACGTGCCCGTTGGGCGACAGGACGAGCGCCTCGGTCGACTGGCCGGGCTGCAGCCCCGCGACGTGCTGCGACAGCAGCGAGTGCAGCCAGGACAGCCGGTCGGGCCCGGTGACGCGCACGACCGGCCGGTGCGACAGGTCGACCGCCCCGCGGCCGGCGGCCAGCTCCCGCTGCTCGCGGTAGGGGTCGCCGTAGTGGCCGGCCACACCCTCGTCGGGGGCGTCGGCAGGGACCGCGCCGGGGCGCTGCAGCAGGGGGCTCGTCACGCCAGCCCCAACGCCCGGGCGGCTCCGGGCATGCCGGGTCAGCGCAGGGCGACGCGGACCGGGGCGCTGGTGCCGGCCACGTTGCTGAGATCGACGCCGGTCTGGGCCGTGAACGCGAGCGTGCCGCCGGCGCCGAACCGGCGCTCGAACAGGTAGGTGCCCTTGGGCGTCACGACGGCCTTTCCGGCGATGATCTTCTTCGAGCCGGCCACGTAGTAGACGTTGATCGTCTGACCCGGTCGCTTGGGCAGGGTGCTGCCGGTGAAGCGGTAGGTCCGCACACCGGTGCGGGTCACCTTGACGTTGATCGAGGTGGCCACCTTCAGCACGGCCGAGGGGCTCTGCGCCTGGCTGTCGGCCACCCGCGCGAACACCCGGGTGTTGGCGGCCGGGGCGACGGTGAAGGCGTACGTCCCGTCCTCGGCCACCTCGGCGGTGCGCACGACGGCGTACGTGGTGCCGGGGCGGGTGTAGGCCAGCAGCTCGACCGTGGCACCTGGCTCCGCGGTGCCGGTGACCTGCACCTTCTGGCCGGCCAGGCTCTGCGCGGGTGCCAGCCGGATCGTGGGCGCGACCGGTTCGGGGTCCGGCTCCGCCGGCGGCTCCGGGCTCGGGGCCGGCGGCGAGGGCGACGGGGACGCCGACGGGCTGGCCGACGGCGACGGGGAGGGCGACGCCGACGGGCTCGCCGACGGGGAGGGGGCGGCCGACTTCGTCGGGCTGGCCACCGGCGAGGGCGACGGGGCCGGGGGGCCGGTCAGGGCCAGGCAGCCGACGCAGGTGGAGCTCTGGCCGTCGGTGTTCTTCACGACGACGTCGCGGATGCCGCCGACCGCCCCGGCGGCGACTGCGACCGTCGCGCTCAGGGAGCCGGCGGTCGAGGACGTCACGGCGGTGACGGCCGTGTCCGGCCCGAGGTCCATCGTCGTGCCGGCGTTCAGGCCGCTGCCCGAGACGCTGACGCGCTGCGACGTGCCCGGCTTGAGCGTCCTCGGCGCGATGACCGAGATCACGGGGATGAGGATCTGCTGCACCGTGAAGCGGCAGATGCCGACGCAGCCGGTGATCACGCCGTCGGGTGAGCTGTAGCCGACGGTGTAGCCGTTGGAGCCGGGGGCGGCCCCGTTGAGGTCGAAGGTCGCCACGATCGCCGTCGCGCTGACCGTCTTGGTGCGTCCGATGATGTCCAGGTCGACGCCGGCCGGTCGCGGACCGGTCCAGATCAGCCGAGCCGTCGCGCCGGACGGCAGGCCGGTTCCCCGCAGCGTGAGGTCCAGAACCCGGTCGTTGGTGGCGCCAGTCGGCTCCACCGAGCTGAGCGGCGGTCCGAGCACGGACAGGCAGCTGCCGCACACGGTCGAGCGGCCGTCGCTGTTGCGGAAGCGGATCGAGCGCTTGCCCACCGGGGCGCCCGAGGTGACCGTCAGCGTGCGGGCGATCGAGGTCGAGCTGCCGGCAGTGAGCTGGCCGGTGGTGGCGGTGCTGCTGGCAGCGTCGACCCGCACGAGGGGGTCGATCGAGCCGCTGTAGAGCACCTCGACGGCGGTGCCCCGGGTGAAGCTGCTGCCGGTGAAGACGACCTCGGTGGGGGTCGAGGGAGCGACCTGGCTGGGCGCCACGCTGGCGGCCGACACCACGCCGGGCGCGCCGGGCGTGGTCACGGTGAAGCAGCGGCTGCAGGTGTCGACCGGGGTGCCGGCCGAGGTCACCGCGACGTCGTAGATGCCGGGATTGGCCGGCCCGCGGCTGACGGTGTCGCCGAGCGGCAGCTCCGCGTCGTACCGGGCCGGCACGCCGGTCGGCAGCAGCGGGGCGCTGTAGACCTCCGCCGGGTCGTCGGAGCGGGTGATCGTCAGCTGGCCGGCGAGCACCGGCGCCGAGGCGGTGACCTGCACGGTGCGGGTGGCCCCGGACAGCGCCGCCGACGGGTCGAGCAGCGGCACGGCGGCCGTGGAGGCTGGGGTCACGAGCAGGCCCGCGAGCACCGCGACAGCCAGGGCGAGGGCGGGCCGGCGGGCGAAGCGCATGGGTCTGTCATCGGCAGCCCCCGCCGAAGGTGGAGCGGAACGCGACAGGACGGTCCCGCACCTGCGGGACCGTCCTGTCTGGGCAGTGCAGCTAACGGATCGTCGTGCGCACCCGGTTGGAGGTGCCCGCGGCGTTGTTGATGTCGGTGCCGGTGCCCGTGTAGAGCACGAACGTCCCGGTGCCGGCGAAGGTCCGCGTCACGTTGTAGGTGCCGTCCTGGGCCACCCGGGCCCGGCTGGCGATGGTCCGCGCGCCGCCCGACTCGTAGAACACCGTCACCAGCTGACCTCGGCGCTTGGGCAGCGTCGATCCGGTGAAGCGGTAGGTCCGGGCGGCGGTGCGCGCCACCTTGAGGTTGATCGAGGTGCGCACCGTCAGCACGGTCGACGCGCTGTCGGCGGAGCGCCCGCCCGCGGCGACCGACCGGACGAACAGTCGGGTGTTGCCGCTCGGGCCGACCCGGAACTGGACCCGTCCGGAGGCGGGCACCGTCGCCTCACGCACCTTGACGTAGGTGGTGGACGGGCGGCTGTAGGCGTGCAGCTCCAGGCGGGTGCCGGGGGTGCCGTCGGCCACCACGGTCGCCGAGTCCTGCGACGTGATGGTGGACGGGTCCACGATCACGGTCGGGGCGGGCAGCGGCAGGGCCGCGCCGGTCGGGCTCGGACTGGCGCTGGCGCTCGGGCTGGGACTGGCACTGGGACTGGGACTGGCACTGGCACTGGCACTGGCACCGGGACCGGCGCTGGGACTGGCGCTGGCGCTGGGACTGCCGGACGCGGCGGGCGGGCCGGGCGGGGCCGCGACGCCCGGGGCGGGGCCG
>JAOPWI010000173.1 GCA_025965755.1 Frankiales bacterium
ACTTCCGCAAGCAGCGCCGCCAGCTCGGCGTCATCAGCACCAACGACCCCGACAACGAGCGGGTCGTCAAGAAGGTCCTCTACCCCGAGCTGGCCAAGTGCGGCGAGAGCGTCAAGGGCCACGAGTACTTCTACGACCAGGACATCAACACGGCCGCCCAGCAGACCCAGGCCGGGGTGGCCCGGATGAACACCCCGAACAACCCGGCGACCAGCGTGCTGTGCCTGTGCGACCCGGTCGCCCCGCAGTTCAGCTACGGCGGCTCGTCCAACAACAACTACTGGCCCGAGGTCCTGTTCGCCACCAACCAGGCCATGGACTACGACGCCAGCGGCCAGAGCTACCAGGGTGACCTCGCCTGCCCGCAGCGGCAGCGCGGCTGCGCCTTCCACGGCGCGCTCGGCCTCGGACAGTCGCAGATGGACGTCGCGCCCCACCAGCTGCCCGGCAACAAGGCCTACAAGGCAGGCGGCGGTGGTGCCACGAACATCTCGCCCCAGACGCTCGACATCTTCTGGCAGAACTACAACATGATCGCCAGCCTGATCCAGAACGCCGGCCCCCAGCTGACGCCGGCCAACATGGCGGCGCTGGCGCCCCGGCTCGGCTCCCGCGGAGGCGGGACTACCGGCCTCGCCCGCAAGGCGTTCGAGAACGGCGAGCTCAGCTGGACCCGGGACCTGCGGATGATCTACTGGGACAAGGACAAGAAGAGCCCCTACAACGGCATCGCCGGCTCCTATGTCAAGATCGGTGGCAAGCGCTTCGGTCCCGGCGAGTTCCCCCAGGCCGCGCAGCCGGCCGCTCCTACCGCTGACAAGCGGTGACGCAGGTGACCGCCTCCGTTCTGGCCCGCGAGACCGCCTCCGAGCCGCCCGCGGCCCGGCCACCGGCAGCCCGGCGCCTCGGCGCCGCCCTCAAGGGGGGCGGCCGTGGGCCGCTGCTCGGCCGCTACGTCGCGGTCGCCCTGGTCTACCTGTTCGTCATGAACGTGTTCGTCGACCTGTCGCCGGCCAACATCCTCAACGGGATCGCCCTGGGCTCGCTGTACGGGATCATCGGCGTGGCGCTCGTCCTGGTCTACCGCACCAACCGCATCATCAACTTCGCGGCGGCGGCGATCGGGGCGGTGCCGGCGATCTTCGCCCTGTCGCTCACGACCAGCGTCGGCGTCAGCTACCTCATCACCTTCCCGATCGCCCTGGCCGGCGGGCTGCTCGTGGGCGCGCTGACGGACATCCTCGTCATCCGGCGCTTCGCCAACGCGCCCAGGCTGATCGTCACCGTGGTGACCATCGGCCTGGCCCAGAGCTACGCGGTCATCGGCTTCTTCCTGCCGATCTGGTTCGGACAGGAGGCTGACGCGCCTCCGGTGGTGCGTACGCCGTGGATCGACCTGGCGATCGAGAACTCGCGTGGGGAGCCCGTGCTGTCGGGCAACCAGATCTTCGCGTTCCTGGTCGTCGGGGCGCTCACCACCGCCCTGTCGCTGTTCTTCAGCCGCAGCCGGATGGGCATGGCGCTGCGCGCCTCGGCCGAGAACGCCGAGCGGGCCTCCCTGCTGGGCATCCCGGTCAAGCAGGTCGGCACCATCGCCTGGGCCCTGGCCGGCATGCTCGGCTCGCTGGCGATCTTCGCTCAGGCGCCGCTCATCGGCGTGCCCAGCAACGCCACCCTCGGCTTCGACACCCTGCTGTACGGCTTGGCGGCCGCGGTCGTCGCCGGCATGGAGAAGCTCGGCACCGCGCTGTTCGCCGGCACCTGCATCGGCGTCCTGATCTTCGCCTCGGTGGCCAAGACGGGGAGCAACGACGTGGCCTCCGGTCTGATGCTGGTGGTCATCCTGGCCGCCCTGCTGCTGCAGAGGAGCACGCTGTCGCGGGCCAAGGACAGCGGCGTCTCGACCTGGCAGGCCGTCAAGATCTTCCGGCCGGTGCCGGCCGAGCTGCGCAACGTGCCGGAGGTGCGCACCGCGCGGGCCATCGGCTACGCCGTGGCGCTGGCGGTCGCGGTCATCCCGGCGCTCCTGATCGGCGAGTCCGACCTGCCGCGGCTCATCCTGCTGCCGCTCTACGGGATGATCGCCGTCTCGCTCGTCGTCCTGACGGGATGGGCAGGGCAGATCAGCCTCGGGCAGTTCGGCCTGGTCGGCATCGGGGCGGCGGTCGCGGGCGGCATCGCGTCGGACCACAACATCGACTTCTTCATCGCGTGCTTCATCGGCATCGCGGCGGGAGCCATCGCGGCGGTCATCGTCGGCCTGCCGGCCATCCGCATTCAGGGCCTGTACCTCGCCGTGACGACCCTGGCGTTCGGCTACGCCATGACCAACTACATCCTCAACGAGAGCTTTCCGGTCGGGCGGTTCCTGCTGCCGGACGGCTTCACGGCCGACATCCGGCGCCCGATGCTCTACGGCCGCTGGGACCTCGAGAACGACCGGCTGTACTACTTCGTCTGCCTGGGCGCGCTGGTGCTGGTCATGGCCGCGGCGCTCGCGTTCCGCACCAACCACAGCGGGCGCGTCATCATCGCGATGCGCGACAACCAGAAGGCCGCGTCGTCGCTGTCGGTCAACCCGGTGAAGACCCGGCTGGCGGCCTTCGCCGTCTCCGGCGGCATCGCCGGGCTGGCCGGCACGCTGTTCGCCTACCTCCAGCACGACGTCATCCCCGGGACCTACGACGTGCAGGGCAGCATCTTCGTCTTCCTGGCCGCCTCGGTGGCCGGCCTGACGTCGGTCTGGGCGGCCACCGTCGGCGTCATCCTCTTCGAGGCCTCGGTCCTGTTCGGACCCAACCTCTGGCAGTCGCTCGGCCCGACGTTCTCCTCCGTCGTCCCGCTGCTGCTCACCGGGCCGCTGCTCATCCTGCAGCTGTACCAGGAGCCCGGCGGCCTCGCCGGCTACGTCTTCGGCGAGCGTGACAAGTATCTGCGCAAGGTGGCCAACCGGCACGGCATCCACGTGCCCAGCCTGGTCGCGGACCGGCTGCTGCCCGGCACCGACGTCGCGGACCCGCGGGAGAACGAGGTCAGCACGGTGGCCGCGGAGCACAGCTTCGAGGAGGTCCTGAGCTCCGGGCACGAGGAACGACCGGTCACCTGCCCGACATGCAGCGCGCACCTGACGCTGGCGGAGGTCGCCGAGCACGAGCACTTCAAGGCCACGACGACGACGGAGGCGGGTCGATGAGCTGGTGGCAGCGTTCCCGCGGCACGGGCGACACCTGGCAGCACGACGGGCCGCTGCTCAGCTGCCGCGGCGTCGACGTGGCCTACGACAAGGTGCAGGTCCTGTTCGGGGTCGACCTCGACGTCGAGGAGGGCGAGATCGTCGCCCTGCTCGGCACCAACGGCGCCGGCAAGTCGACCCTGCTGAAGGCGGTGTCCGGGGTCGTCGCCCCCGCTGCCGGCACCGTGCACTTCGCCGGCCGCGACATCACCAAGGACGACGCCGTGTCGTCCGCCCGGCAGGGCATCGTGCAGGTGCCGGGCGGCAAGGCGGTCTTCCCGACGCTCACCGTCGCCGAGCACTTCAACGTCGGGGCCTGGCTGTTCGCGGACGAGGACCCCAAGGACGTGCAGCAGCGCACCGAGGAGGTGCTCGACATGTTCCCGCGGCTGCGGGAGCGCTGGGACCAGATGGCCGGCAACATGTCCGGCGGCGAGCAGCAGCAGCTCGCGCTGGGCATGGCCTTCGTGGCCAAGCCCAAGCTGCTGATCATCGACGAGCTGTCGCTCGGCCTGGCGCCCAGCATCGTCGGGCAGCTCCTGGAGATCGTCCGCAAGATCCACGCCACGGGCTGCACGATCATCCTGGTCGAGCAGTCGATCAACGTGGCGCTGACCATCGCGACGAAGTGCTACTTCATGGAGAAGGGCGAGGTCCGCTTCTCCGGCCCCACGCAGGAGCTGCTCGAGCGCGACGACATCCTGCGCTCGGTGTTCCTGCAGGGCGCGTCCAAGGGCCTGTCCGGTGACACCGGACCGGCGCAGGTCCGCGAGCGCAAGCCGCTGCCCGGGCCGCAGCAGCGCCCGGTCCTGGAGGTCTCGGGGCTGACCAAGCGCTTCGGCGGCATCCGGGCGGTCAACGACGTCTCGTTCACCGTGCACGCCGACGAGATCCTCGGCCTGATCGGCCCCAACGGCGCCGGCAAGACGACCATCTTCGACCTGATCTCCGGCCACCTGGCCCAGGACGGCGGGGCGGTGCGCCTCAACGGCATCGACGTGTCGACGTGGGGCGCCGACCGGCGCGCCGCGATCGGCCTGGGCCGGTCGTTCCAGGACGCCCGCATCTTCCCGTCGCTGACGGTCGCGGAGAACATCGCCATGGGCCTGGAGCGCCACATCGAGGTGCGCGACCACCTCTCCGCGCTGCTGGCGAGCCCGGCCATGCGCGAGTCGGAGGAGGACGTCGCCTTCACCGTGGACGACCTGGTCGAGCTGCTGGGCCTGCAGGCCTTCCGCGACAAGTTCGTCAGCGAGCTGTCGACCGGCTCACGGCGCATCGTCGACCTGGCCATGTCCATCGCCCACGACCCCAAGGTTCTGCTGCTCGACGAGCCGTCCAGCGGCATCGCCCAGCGCGAGACCGAGGCGCTCGGGCCGCTGCTGGAGGACATCCGCAAGGCGACCGGCTGCGCCATGCTGATCATCGAGCACGACATGCCGCTGATCACCTCGCTGTCCGACCAGATCGTCGCGCTCGAGCTCGGCGCGGTGGTCCTGCAGGACACCCCGGAGAAGGTGCTGGCCGACCCGCGGGTCGTCTCGGCCTACCTCGGCGGTGACCTGTCGACCATCCAGCGCTCCGGCGGCGGGTCCGGGGGCGACCCGCTCCCGGCCGAGGCACCGAGCGCGCCGCTGGCCGGAGCCCGCCGCCGCCGGGTCGCCGCGGGCAGCCGGGAG
>JAOPWI010000236.1 GCA_025965755.1 Frankiales bacterium
GTGACGGCCCGCGTCGTGGTCGCCGGCGAGGCGCTCGTCGACCTGGTCGAGGGGGACCGGCGCACCTACGTCGCCCACGCCGGCGGCAGCCCGGCCAACGTGGCGGTCGGCCTCGCCCGCCTGGGCACGCCGGTCGCGCTGCTGGCCCGGCTGTCCCGCGACGCCTTCGGCACCCTGCTGCGGGAGCACCTCACCGCGGCCGGCGTCGACCTGTCCACGGCCGTCGAGGCGGCCGAGCCGACCACGCTGGCCGTCGCCAGCCTCACCCCGGAGGGCGTGGCGGCGTACGGCTTCTGGCTGCAGGGCACCGCTGACTGGCAGTGGACCGACGACGAGCTGCCCGAGCAGCTGCCGCCGGGGGTGCGGGCCCTGCACACCGGATCCATGGCGCTCGAGGTGGAGCCCGGCGCGTCCCGGCTGGTCGCGCTGCTCGAGCGCTCGCGGGGCAGGGTCCTGCTGAGCTACGACCCCAACGTCCGGCTGGCCCGGCAGGGCGACCGCGCGGCGGGGCTGGCTGCCGTGGAGCGGGTCGTCGGGCTGGCCGACGTCGTCAAGGTCAGCGCTGAGGACCTGGAGTGGCTGCTGCCCGGCATGGCGCCGGCGCAGGTGCTGACCCGGTGGCGGGCGCTCGGCCCGGCACTGGTCGTGGTCACCGACGGCCCGCACGGCGCGCTGGCCGACGGGCCCGGCGGCGTGCAGCACGTGCCGTCGCCGCGGGTCGACGTGGTCGACACGGTCGGCGCCGGGGACTCCTTCACCGCCGCGCTGCTGTCCTCGCTCGACGACCGCGACCTGCTGAACCGGGCCGCCCTCGAGCGGGCCCCGGCGCAGGCCGTCACCGAGGTGCTCGAGCGGGCGGCGCGGGCGGCCTCGCTGACCTGCACCCGGCCGGGGGCGGACCCGCCGACGCGGGACGAGCTGGCCTAACTCCCCAGCGGCGTGCTGATGAGCCCGCTGCCCAGCGCCCGCGACACGGCCTCGACCCGGCTGGAGACCTCCAGCTTGGCGAGGATGTTGCGGACGTGGTTCTTCACGGTGTTCTCGCTGATGTAGAGCTCCGTGCCGATCTGGCGGTTGCTGCGGCCCAGCGCGAGCTGGTGCAGCACCTGGCGCTCGCGGTCCGACAGCAGGTTGGGCGGCGGCGGCGGGGCCGTCAGCCGGTTCGACTGCCGCCGGAACTCCGCGAGCACCGCGGTGGTGGCCTCCGGCGGCAGCAGCGGACGGCCCCGGGCGACGCTGCGCAGCGCGTCGGCGAACTCGCCGACCGGGTGGTCCTTGGGCAGGTAGCCGACCGCGCCTGCGCCGAACGCCGCGACCACCTCGTCCACGGCCACCGTGCCCGACAGGACGACGACCTGGCTGTCCGGGCTGACCGCCTTCAGCGGCTCGAGGATCGCGGCGCCGCTCTCCCCGGCCAGGTCCAGGTCCAGCACGACGAGGTCCGGCTGGTGCGCGGCGGCCAGCGCCACCGCGGCGGGTCCGTCGGCGGCCTCGCCGACCAGCTCGAAGTCCTCTTCCTGCGACAGGTGCATCGCCACGACGGTGCGCCAGAGCTGCTGGTCGTCCACGAGCAGGACGCGCAGGGGTCGGAGGTCCACGCACAGCCTTCCGAAGTGGGGAACGGGCAGTGTAAGGGGGTTCACACCCCTTGGGCGCCTTGCCCCGCGGTCACGGCCTCAACGCCTGCGCCCGCGCAGTTCCTCGCCGGCCCGGTCGATGAGCAGCAGCAGCTCCGGCTCGGTGAGCTCGGGCATCCGCTCGTAGACCGCCTGCCAGTCCCCGGCCAGGGCGGAGCGCTCCCGCTCCGGCAGGTAGCCGGCCAGGCGCTGCAGCTCGGCGGCGTCCAGGCCCAGCGCCTCGGCGAGCTCGCGGACGCGGACCGGTCGCGGCCGGGCGAGGCCCCGCTCCCACCGGCTGACGGTCTGCTGCGAGACGCCGAGCGTGCCGGCCAGCTGCGCCTGGTCGACGCCGCGCTGCTCGCGCCGCGCCCTGACCGCCTCGCCCAGCAGGGACACCGCACTCCTCCTCGACTCGGCAGGCGACATGCTGTCCGCTCCGGGCCCGTCGTGCACCGGTTTCGGCGACACCGGGGGTGGTGGGCTGCGCCACTAGACTCGTGCCGGTGACCAGCCCCGGACCGTCCGCCGTCAGCGGTGAGCGGGCTGTCGCCGAGGCGGCCCGGCGGCGCACCTTCGCCGTCATCAGCCACCCCGACGCCGGCAAGTCCACGCTCACCGAGGCCCTCGCCCTGCATGCCCGGGTCATCCAGGAGGCCGGCGCGATCCACGGCAAGGCCGGTCGCAAGAGCACGGTCTCGGACTGGATGGACATCGAGAAGGCGCGCGGCATCTCGATCAGCTCCGCGGCGCTGCAGTTCGGGTACGGACCGCCCGGGCGCGAGGCCGTCGTCAACCTCGTCGACACTCCCGGCCACGCCGACTTCTCCGAGGACACCTACCGGGTGCTGGCCGCGGTCGACAGCGCGGTGATGCTCGTCGACGCGGCGAAGGGCCTCGAGCCGCAGACGATGAAGCTCTTCGACGTCTGCCGGCACCGCGGCATTCCGGTGCTCACGGTCATCAACAAGTGGGACCGCCCGGGCCTCGAGGCGCTGCAGCTGATGGACGAGATCCGCGACCGCACCGGCCTGGAGCCGACGCCGCTGACCTGGCCGGTCGGCATCGCCGGCGACTTCCGCGGCGTGCTGGAGCGCTCGACCGGTGACTTCATCCGGTTCACCCGCACCGCCGGCGGCGCCACGGTGGCGCCCGAGGAGCGGGTCTCGCCGGACCGCGCGCTGGCCGAGGAGGGCGAGCCCTGGGCGACCGCGGTCGAGGAGAGCGAGCTGCTCGAGGCGATGGGCCAGGTGCACGACCAGGACGCCTTCCTGCAGGGACGCACCACGCCGGTGCTGTTCGGCTCCGCGGTGCTCAACTTCGGCGTCCGCCAGCTGCTCGACACGTTGCTGGCGCTCGCGCCGCCGCCCGGCCCGCGCGAGGACGGGGCCGGTGCTCCGCGCCGGATCGACGCCCCGTTCAGTGCCTTCGTCTTCAAGATCCAAGCCGGCATGGACAGCGCCCACCGCGACCGCCTGGCCTACGTCCGGGTCTGCAGCGGCGTGTTCGAGCGTGGCACCGTGGTGACCCACGCGGCCACCGGCAAGCCGTTCGCGACGAAGTACGCCCAGCAGGTCTTCGGCCGCGAGCGCTCGACCGTGGACCTCGCCTACCCCGGTGACGTGGTCGGCCTGGTCAACGCCACCGCGCTGCGCGTCGGCGACAGCCTGTACGTCGAGGAGCCGGTCGCCTTTCCGCCGATCCCGAGCTTCGCGCCGGAGCACTTCGCGGTCGCCCGCGGCAAGGACAGCGGCCGCTACAAGCAGTTCCGCCGGGGCATCGAGCAGCTCGAGCAGGAGGGCGTCGTGCAGGTGCTGCGCTCGGACCTGCGCGGTGACCAGGCTCCGGTGCTGGCGGCGGTCGGCCCGATGCAGTTCGAGGTCGCCGAGCACCGCATGAACGGCGAGTTCGGCGCCGCCATCACGCTGGACCGGCTCCCGTACTCGCTGGCCCGGCGCACGACCCGCGAGTGGGTCAAGCACCTGGACCCGCAGTCCGGCGTCGAGGTCCTCGAGCGGGGCGACGGCGCGCTGCTCGCCCTGTTCGCCGACGCCTGGCGCCTGAGCCGGGTGCAGCGCGACCTGCCCGACGTCGTTCTGGAGCCCCTGGTGGCAGCCAGCTCGTGACGGGTAGGGGCCGGCCATGGTCCGCACCCGCACGCTCGCGCTCGTCCTCGCCGGAGGGCAGGGCAGCCGCCTCGCGCCGCTCACGGCCTACCGGGCCAAGCCGGCGGTCCCGTACGGCGGGCACCACCGCCTGATCGACGTGTCCCTGTCCAACTGCATGCACAGCGGCATCGCCGACGTGTGGGTGTCGGTGCAGTACAACCCGGTGTCGCTGGTCACCCACCTGGCCAACGGCCGGCCCTGGTCGCTGGACCGCAACGACGGCGGCCTGCTGGTCCTGCCGCCGCGCCAGGGCTCCGACCGGGCCGGCTGGGCGAGCGGCACCGCCGACGGCCTGTGGCGCAACGCCCAGCTCATCCGCGAGCACGGCGCGGACGCGCTCGTCGTCGTCAGCGCCGACGCGGTGTACCGGCTCGACTACGACCAGGTGGTCGACGAGCACCGCCGCAGCGGCGCGACCGTGACCATGGTGACGACCGAGGTCGACCCGCAGGACGCGTCCCGCTACGGCGTCGTGCAGGTCCAGGGCGGCCGGGTCACCGACTACCAGCTCAAGCCCGAGAACCCCCAGGGCCAGCTGGTCTGCAACGAGGTCTTCGTCTTCGACCCCGGCCCGACGCTGGACCTGCTCGACGAGCTGGCCGAGCAGGCCGACGACGAGCAGGGGCTGCAGGACCTGGGCCACCAGCTACTGCCCCGGCTGGTCGAGCAGGGGGTGGCCCGCGAGCACCGGTTCGAGGGCTACTGGCGCGACGTCGGCACCCTGGACGCCTACCACCAGTCCCACCTGGACCTGCTGGGCGAGGACCCGGCGTTCGAGCTGGACGACCCGTCCTGGCCGCTGTTCACCCGGGGCGGCCGGCGCGGGCCGTCCCGGCTGCTGCAGGGCGCCCGGCTCGACGACGTGCTGCTGTCGCCGAGCACCCGCATCGGCGGTTCCGTCTCGCGGTCGGTGCTCTCGCCCGGCGTCGTCGTCGAGCCGGGCGCCGTCGTGCGCGACAGCGTGCTGCTGCACGACGTCGTCGTGCGCGCGGGCGCCGTCGTCGAGAACGCGGTGCTCGACGGCTCCGCCGAGGTGGCGGCGGGCGTCGCCGTCGGCGGAGCCGGGGAGCTGGTCGTCGTCGGCTACCGGGAGGTCGTCCGCGAGCGGCTGGAGCCGGGCGCGCGCCAGCCGGAGCCCGACCGCGACTCGTAGACTGTCCCGGTGACGGACCCCTGCAGGCGTGTCCCGCCTCGGGTCCTGCTGGTTCTGGCCGCGCTGGCCGGTCTGCTCAGCGTGCTGGCG
>JAOPWI010000270.1 GCA_025965755.1 Frankiales bacterium
GGCCGCGTGCGGCGGCGGGGACGCGGCCCAGGACGCCCCGGCCGCCGGGGGCGGCAGCGGTGGCGAGGTGACGGCCGAGGGGCCGCCCGACGCGCAGACCGCTGCCCTGGTCGGCAACACCAGGCTGAGGTTCGTGCCGTCGACGGTCAGAGCCAAGCCGGGGTCGCTGGCCCTCACGCTCACCATCGAGGGCGGCGTGCCGCACAACCTGGTCTTCCGCGACCAGGCCCTGGGCGCCGACATCGACACCTTCAGCGAGGGCAGCCGCACCGGGACGTTCCGGTTCCCGGCGGCCGGCACCTTCGACTTCACCTGCACGCTGCACCCCGGCATGGACGGCACGGTGGTGGTGGCCTGAGGCGCAGGCGGACATAGGGTCCAGCGGTGCGCGGCGACCTGCTCGATGTCTTCCTCGTGGTGGCGGCGGGGCTGTTCGCGCTGTCGGGCTACCGCCAGGGTTTCGTCGTCGGCGTGCTGTCCTTCGTCGGCTTTCTCGGCGGCGGTGTGCTCGGCGCGCGCTTCGCGCCCGACCTGGCCGGCACGCCGCCGTTCGACGCGCTGCCCCAGGCCGTCGTCGGCCTGGGCCTGGTGTTCCTGGCCGCCAGCGTCGGGCAGGTCCTCGCGACCGTCCTCGGGGCGTCGCTGCGCGACCGGCTGACCTGGCGTCCGGCCCGGATCGTCGACGCCCTGGCCGGCAGCGTCGTGAGCGTCGTCAGCGTGCTGCTGGTGGCCTGGCTGGTCGGCACCGCCGTCGCGTCCTCGCCGTTCCCGACGCTCGCCTCGCAGGTGCGCCGGTCGGTGGTGATCGCCGCCGTCAACAGCGTCGTGCCGCCGGAGGGCAAGCGGTTCTTCGACGGCTTCCGGCGGCTCATCGACCAGCGCGGCTTTCCGGAGGTCATCGGCGGGGGCCTGACGCCGACCCGGGTCCGCGACGTCGACCCGCCGAACGGGCGGCTCGCGCAGAGCCCGGTCGTGCAGGGCGTGCGCGAGGAGGTGCTCAAGATCACCGGCATCGCCCGCAGCTGCTCCAAGCGCATCGAGGGCACCGGCTTCGTCTACGCCCGCAACCGCGTCATGACCAACGCCCACGTCGTCGCCGGCGTGCGCGACCCCGAGGTGCAGGTCGGCGACCGGCAGCTCAAGGCCACCGTCGTCGTCTTCGACCCGCAGCGCGACATCGCCGTGCTCCGGGTGCCCGACCTCGGCCTGGCGCCGCTGCAGTTCGCGCCCGAGGCAGCTGACCCGGGCGACGACGCGATCATCGTCGGGTATCCCAACAACGGCCCGTTCCGCGCGGACGCCGCCCGCATCAGCGGCACGCAGCGTGCCCGCGGCCCGGACATCTACCGGCGTGACGAGCAGGTCGTGCGGCAGATCTACGCGCTGCGGGGCCGGGTGCGCCCGGGCAACTCCGGCGGTCCGCTGCTGGACCTGCAGGGCCGGGTCTACGGCGTGGTCTTCGCCGCGGCCGCCGACCGCAGGGACATCGGCTACGCGCTCACGGCCCGCGAGGTCGCGGGGGACGCCCGGCTCGGCATCGCCCGGTCGACGCCGGTCAGCACGCAGTCCTGCAGCTGAGGTGCTTGCTGTATGCTTGCACAAGCAAGCGTATGGCGCGCCAGCGCAGGCCCGTACCGTCCCTGAGAGGAGGTGCGCCGTGACGACCACGTCGAGCACCCGCACCGCCGCCGCCCGGATCATCTCCGCCGACCCGACCAGCACCGCGCTGCTCCTCGCCGGCCCCACCGCCCTCGAGCTGTGGCCCGGCGTGCGCCGGGTGGGCAGCGTCGGGGGCCTCGCGCTCGTCGAGACCGAGCTGCCGCGCGAGCCGCGCACGACCGCGGCCACGGTCCGCGCGCTGCCGCCGCGGCGCACGCCCACGTCCTTCGTCACGCGGTTCGCCTTCAGCGGTCCGAACCTGCCGTCGACCACCGGCGTGCTGACCCTGGCGTACGGCTCAGGCGCCGTCCCGTGCACCGACGCCCATCTGGTGCTCGTGTCCGACGGCGTGC
The DNA here is from genome assembly GCA_025965755.1 of Frankiales bacterium. Lineage (GTDB taxonomy): Bacteria > Actinomycetota > Actinomycetes > Mycobacteriales > SCTD01 > RYN-170. The sequence goes on from JAOPWI010000270.1 coordinate 2,013, forward strand.
CCGACAGCGGGCTCGATGCGGTCAGCCTGCGCCGGCAGGCCGAGCAGTTCCTGGCCAACCTGGCTGACGCCGCCGAGCAGCGCAGCCGGGCCGCCTGAGCTCAGCCCAGGCGCAGCGGGCTCTCCGGCTCGCCGGCCCCCTGCTCGACCCGCTGCGCCAGCCGCAGCGCCCACGCCCGTACGGCCGGAACGTCGACGCCGTGCTCGGGCGGCCGCCCCTCCAGCCGCCCGGCGCCGCGGTGCAGCAGGCGCACCGCGCCGACGGTGTTGCCGCGCTGCAGGTGGGTCAGGCCGACGCACACCTGCGCCAGCCCCTGCCACAGGTCGCGCTCGGCCGGCGGCGCCGCCTTCCAGGACGCCTCCAGCACCTCGTGGGCGGAGAAGGCGCGCCCCGCGTCCAGGAGCTCCTGGGCGTAGGGGACCGCCTGCTCCGGCGGCAGCGGCTCCTCCGAGACGGCCGGGACCGCGAGCGGGCTGTCGGCCGGGACGGGGCGCCCGAGCGCGTCGCGCGCCCTCACGCCAGGTGCTCCAGCAGCCGGGCACTGATCTCGTCCGGCGCCTCCTGGTGCAGAAAGTGGCCGAGGCCGTCGAGCACCTCCAGCGAGTACGCGCCGCGCGCCCAGGCTCCCGAGCCGTGCACCGTCTCGGGCCGCAGGCAGCCGTCCAGCGCCCCGTGCAGGTGCAGCACCGGGGCCTGCACCCCCTGGTCGAGCAGCTGCAGGAACCGCCAGCCGCTCGGCCGGGTCAACGAGCGCACCGACCAGCGGTAGTACTCCAGCGAGCAGTGCGCCGCGGCCGGCACCCGCATGGCCTCGCGGCAGCGCCGCTCGGTCTCGGCATCGGGAAAGCCGGGGCCGCCCCAGCGGTGCAGCAGCGTCGAGACGAGCTCGCCGGACTGCAGGCGCCGTTCCGGCAGCTTGGGCAGCTGGAAGAAGCCGATGTAGGACGAGGCACGCAGCTGGCCGGCGTCGCGCCGCAGCGCCTGCGCGAGCCGCAGCGGATGCGGCATGCCGAGCACGGCCAGGCTGCGGACCAGGCGCGGGTGCAGCGTCGCGACGGTCCAGGCGAGGTAGCCGCCCCAGTCGTGGCCGACGAGCGCGGCGTCGCGGGCGCCCAGTGCCCGCACCAGGCCGGCGACGTCGCCGGCGAGGGTGTAGGCGTCGTAGCCGCGCGGCGGCTTGTCGGTCGCGCCGTAGCCGCGCAGGTCGGGTGCGACGACCCGGTAGCCGGCGTCGCCGAGGGCGACCAGCTGGTGGCGCCAGGACCACCAGAACTCGGGAAAGCCGTGCAGCAGCAGGACCAGCGGCCCGTCGGCCGGGCCGTGCTCCGCGACGTGGATGCGCAGGCCGCCCGCCGTGACCTCGTGGTGCGTCCACGGACCCTCGACGAGGACGACCTGCTCGTCAGGCGGGTCGGAGGCGGACACGCGGCGAGCGTGCCACGGAGCGGATCAGTGCCGGCGCGCCGGGGCGGCCGTGGGGTGCTTGGCCCAGGAGATGTCGTCCTTGACCGTCTCGATCGTCTTGCCCGGCGGGCCCACCTTGCTCAGGCTCTTCTTGCCCAGCAGCGCCAGCACTCCGGCGACGAGCAGGTAGAGCACGCCGACGATCAAAAAGCCGGTGCCGAGGTTCACCAGCCGGCCGAGGGCGTGCGCTGCCGCGACGGACAGGAAGATCAGCGCGAGCAGGCCGAGGAAGCCCGCGCCGCCCAGCATGCCGGCGCCCTTGCCGGCGTTGCCGGCCTCGCGCTTGAGCTCGACCTTCGCCAGGTTGATCTCCTGGCGCACCAGGGACGACAGGTCCCTGGTGGCGGAGGAGACCAGCTCACCCAGGCTGGGCTCTGCCGCAGAGGGGAGGGAGCGCTGCCCCGGGTCCACGCTGGTCACTCGGCTGCTCCTCGTCCACTCGGTGCCGGGGCGCCTGCCCCGGCACCGGCACTACCCCCGGTCCCCCCTGGTCAGTCCTGCGGCGATCCACCGGCCGGCTGGCTGCTGGCCCGGGCGCTGATCGCGTTGACCACGGTGGGGTCGGCCAGCGTGGTGACGTCCCCGAGCTCCCGGTTCTCCGCGACGTCCTTGAGCAGGCGCCGCATGATCTTTCCGCTGCGGGTCTTGGGCAGCTCGGGAGTGATGTGGATCTGCTTGGGCTTGGCGATCGGCCCGATCTGCGTGGCGACGTGGTCGCGCAGCTCCTGCGCGAAGGCCTCGCCGCTGGAGATGTCGTCGGCCACCGACCCCTTCACCGTCACGAACGCGACGATGGCCTGACCGGTGGTGGGGTCCGTCGCCCCGACGACGGCCGCCTCGGCCACCGACGGGTGCGACACCAGGGCGGACTCCACCTCGGTGGTGGAGATGCGGTGGCCGGAGACGTTCATGACGTCGTCGACGCGGCCGAGCAGCCACAGCACGTGGTCGCTGTCCCACTTGGCGCCGTCGCCGGCGAAGTAGCGACCCTCGAAGCGCGACCAGTAGGTGTCGCGGTAGCGCTGCTCGTCGCCCCAGATGCCGCGCAGCATGGCCGGCCACGGCTCGTCCAGGGTGAGAAAGCCGCCGCCGACCTCGCCGACGGAGGTGCCCTCGCCGTCGACGACGTCCAGCGAGATGCCGGGCAGCGGGCCCATGGCCGAGCCCGGCTTGCACGACGACACGCCGGGCAGCGGCGCGATCATCATGGCGCCGGTCTCGGTCTGCCACCAGGTGTCCACGATCGGGCAGCGGTCGCCGCCGATGACCCGGCGGTACCACATCCAGGCCTCCGGGTTGATCGGCTCGCCGACCGATCCCAGCACGCGCAACGAGGACAGGTCGTGCGCGCCGGGCAGCTCCTCGCCCCACTTCATGAAGGTGCGGATCGCCGTGGGGGCGGTGTAGAGGATGGTCACGCCGTACGTCTCGATGATCTTCCACCACCGGTCGCGGCCGCCGGCGTCCGGCGTTCCCTCGTACATCACCTGGGTGCACCCGTTGGCCAGCGGGCCGTAGGTCAGGTAGCTGTGGCCGGTCACCCAGCCGACGTCGGCCGTGCACCAGTAGACGTCGGTCTCGGGCTTGAGGTCGAAGACCGCCCAGTGCGTGTACGCCGTCTGCACCAGGTAGCCGCCCGAGGTGTGCAGGATGCCCTTGGGCTTGCCCGTGGTGCCGGACGTGTAGAGCAGGAACAGCGGCTGCTCGGCGTCGAACGCCTCGGCCTGGTGGCTCTGCGGCTGGCGGTCGACGACGTCGGCCCACCAGTGGTCGCGGCCCTCGACCCAGTCGACGTCCTGGCCGGTGCGCTTGACGACGACCACGGCCGTGACGCTCGGGCACCGCTTCACCGCCTCGTCGACGGCCGGCTTGAGTGCGCTGGCGGCGCCCCGGCGGTAGCCGCCGTCGGCGGTGATGACGACCTTGGCGTCGGCGTCGGTGATGCGGTCGACCAGCGCCTGGGCGCTGAACCCGCCGAAGACCACCGAGTGGGCGGCGCCGATGCGGGCGCAGGCCAGCATGCTGATGACGGCCTCGGGAACCATCGGCAGGTAGATGCAGACCCGGTCGCCGGCCTGCACTCCCAGCTCGGTCAGCGCGTGGGCGGTTCTGCTGACCTGGCGCAGCAGCTCGCGGTAGGTCAGGTCACGGGTGTCGTCCTCGGGCTCCCCGACCCAGTGCAGGGCGATCCGGTCCCCGTTGCCGGCGTCGACGTGCCGGTCCAGGCAGTTCACCGCGACGTTGAGCTTGCCGCCGACGAACCACTTGGCGAACGGCGGCTGCCAGTCGAGCGCCGTGTCCCACGGCTGGGCCCACTGCAGCCGGCGCGCCTGCTCCTCCCAGAACGACAGCCGGTCGGCGGCCGCCGTGGCGTACGCGTCCTCCCGGACGTTGGCGGAGGCGGCCAGCTCCGCCGGCGGGTCGAACCGGCGATCCTCGGTGGCGAACCCCTCGATGCCGGCCTGCGTCGTGGTCACGGGTGTGCTCCTCCTGGTGTCGGTGCGTCCGACCCTCGCGCACGCGGCGCCGGGGGACAACTGCGGGTCAGTGGACGACGGCCTTCTCCGAGCCCGCGCCGGTCAGGGAACGGACCTCCATCTCGGCGTACTTGTGCTCGTCGTGCTCCCGGGACAGCACCGTGCCGAGCCAGCCGCAGAAGAAGCCGAACGGAATGGACACCAGGCCGGGGTTCTCCAGCGGGAACCAGGAGAAGTCGGTGCCCAGGCCGAACAGCGAGCCGCTGGTGTCGGGCGCGCCGTCGACGCCGGCCACGACCTTGCCGGACACGACCGGCGAGAACGCCACCAGCACGACCGAGCAGGTCAGCCCGCCGTAGATGGCGGCGACCGCGCCCGCGGTGTTGAAGCGCCGCCAGAACAGGCTGTAGAGGATGGCCGGCAGGTTCGCCGAGGCGGCCACCGCGAAGGCCAGCGCCACCAGGAAGGCGACGTTGAGCTTCTGCGCGTAGATCGACAGCACGATCGAGACGGCGCCGATGGCGATCGCGGCGATGCGGGCCACCCGCACCTCCTGCTTCTCGCTGGCCTGGCCGCGCTTGATCACGCTGGCGTAGATGTCGTGCGCGAACGAGCTGGACGACGCCAGCGTCAGCCCCGCGACGACGGCCAGGATGGTGGCGAAGGCGACGGCCGCGATGATGGCCAGCATCAGCGTGCCGCCCACCTCGCCGAAGAAGATGTCGCCGATCTCCTGAGCGAGCTGGGGAGCGGCGGTGTTGCCGCTCGGGCTCTGCGCCTTGATGGCCTCGTGGCCGACCAGCGCGGCGGCACCGAAGCCCAGGCAGATGGTCATCAGATAGAAGGAGCCGATGATGCCGATGGCCCAGAGCACCGAGGCGCGGGCCGCCTTGGCGTCGGGCACCGTGTAGAACCGGGTCAGAATGTGCGGCAGGCCGGCCGTGCCGAGCACCAGCGCGAGACCGAGCGAGATGAGGTCGAGCTTGCCGGCCAGGCCCTGCGCCTCGGTGCCGTAGCGCAGGCCGGGGTTGAGGAAGGCGTCTCCCTTGCCGCTGCGCGCGGCCGCGTCGCCGAGGAGCTCGCTGACGCTGCCGCCGTAGTGGATCATCACGAGAAGGGTGACCAGGGTCGTGCCGGTCATCAGCAGGACGGCCTTGATGATCTGCACCCAGGTGGTGCCCTTCATGCCGCCGACGGTGACGTAGAAGATCATCAGAGCGCCGACGGCGACGATGGTGAGGTTCTTGGCGGCGTCGCTGGTCACGCCCAGCAGCAGCGTCACGAGCGCGCCGGCGCCCACCATCTGGGCCAGCAGGTAGAAGATGGACACGGTGATGGTCGAGATGCCGGCCGCGACCCGTACCGGCCGCTGGCGCATCCGGAACGCGAGGACGTCGGCCATCGTGTACTTGCCGCTGTTGCGCAGCAGCTCGGCCACCAGCAGCAGGGCCACCAGCCAGGCGACGAGGAACCCGATCGAGTACAGGAAGCCGTCGTACCCCGACAGGGCGATGATCCCGGCGATGCCGAGGAACGACGCGGCGGACATGTAGTCGCCGCCGATCGCGACGCCGTTCTGCGGGCCGGTGAGCGAGCGCCCGCCGGAGTAGAAGTCGGCCGCGGTCGCGTTGTTGCGGCTCGCCCGCAGCGTGATGACCAGGGTGGCCAGCACGAACACGACGAACAGGCTGATGGTCAGCGCGCGCTGGCCGCCGTCCACGGCGGCCGCCTGGGCCAGCGGGCTCATCGGCCCTCCCCCTCGATCTCGGCGCGCAGGCGGTCCGCGACGGGGTCGACGTGCTTGTCCGCATACCGCGAGTAGACGTAGGCGATCACGAACGTCGACACGAACTGCAGCAGCCCGAGGACGTACGCGACGTTGATGTTGCCAAGCAGCTTGGTGTCCATGACGTCGCGCGCGTAGGCCGACATGAGGACGTAGAGCAGGTACCAGGCGAGAAAGAGCGCGGTCGCCGGAAAGGCGAACCGGCGCAGGCTGCGCCGTAGCGCCTGGAACTCGTCGGTCGCCTGGATCTGCTGGTACGTACGGGGCTCGCTGCTGTGGCTCACCGGCACTCCTCGTCAGGGGCTGTGACGGGTGTCACACTCTCGCCCCGGGATGGTTCGGCACAAGTCGCGGGCCGGGCGTGTCCCGTGCCGGGCGTCCTAGCGTGGGTGGGTGACCGCTCCCGCCACGACCGACCCGCTCGCTCCGCTGCTCGCCCTGCCGGGGGTGAAGGAGGCGGTCGCCTCGGCCCGCACCGCCGTCGACGGGCTTCTGGGGCACCGGGTCCTGCGCCGCCGCTCGGCCGAGGTCACCGCCGAGTCCGCGCTGCGCGGCGCGCGCGCGTCGGCCCAGCTCGAGGGCGCCGGCATGGAGCTCGAGCGCCTGCGCGGCCAGCTGCTGGCCGGCGGCACGGTCACCCTGGCCAGCAAGGACGAGCGGGGGGCCCGGCTGGTCGAGGGCGCCGTGCGCCTGCACGCCGACCTCGGTCAGGTTCTGGCGTCCTTCCGGCACTCGCCGCGTCAGGCGCTGGCGCGCCTGCACGTCCTCGCCGCCGCGGACCTCGGACTCGACCCGGACGCCCTGGGCCGCCCCCGCGCTGCCGGGCAGCCGTGCGAGGACCCGCTGGAGCTCGGGCCCGCGCCCGACCCGCTCGAGGTGTCCGCCCGGCTGGACGGGCTGTCCCGCGTCGTGCTGGCCACGAAGGTGCCCGCGGTCGTGCTCTCGGCGGTCGTGCACGGCGAGCTGCTCGCGCTCCGGCCGTTCGGGGTGGCCGACGGCCTGGTGGCGCGCGCCGCGGCCCGCCTGGTCCTCATCGAGCGCGGCTTGGACCCCAAGGCCGTGTCGGCGCCCGAGGTGGGCCACGTCGAGCTGCACCACGAGTACGAGGACGCGGCCCGGGCCTACATCGGCGACGGCGCCGACGGCGTCGCCCGGTGGGTCCGGCACTGCTGCGAGGCGGTGTCGCTCGGCGCCCGCGAGGGGCTGGCCGTGTGTGAGGCGATCCTGCGGGCGCCGGCGGCGCCCTAGCCCGGGGCTTTCATCGGGGGTGACGCCTGTCTCGGTGTTGATCACATGAAAAGTGCTCCTGACCTGCAACGATTCGACTTGTCTAAGGCCCGAATGTTGCAACTCGAGGAGCACCTTCCAGGTGAAGAAGCGTAGCGGGCTGTACCCGTGTGTCCAGGCTGACGCGGCCGCGGTGGGGGTCGTGTCGCAGGCCGGTGGGGTGGCGCTGGTCGAGACGGTCCGGGCCGCTGGCCTGGACCAGGCGCTGAGTCAGGCTCTGGAGCCGTGGCGCAAGCCGACTGCGGTGCACGACCCGGCCAAGGTGATGATCGACCTGGCGGTGTCGCTCGCGCTCGGCGGCGACTGCCTCGCCGACGTCGCGGTGTTGCGCGAGCAGCCTGGCGTCTACGGGCCGGTCGCCTCGGACCCGACGGTGTCGCGGACGATCGATGCGCTCGCCGCCGACGCGCCCCGCGCGCTCGCCGCGATCAACAGGGCGCGGGCCGCGGGCCGCGCTCGGGTGTGGGAGCTCGCGGGCGAGCACGCGCCCGACCACGACGCGGACGCCAAGATGCCGTTGATCGTCGATGTCGACGCGACCCTGGTGACGTCGCACTCGGACAAGCAGGACGCCAGACCGACGTTCAAGCGCGGGTTCGGCCACCACCCGTTGTGGGCGTTCCTCGACCACGGCCAGGACGGGACTGGAGAGCCGCTCGCGGTTGTGCTGCGACCGGGGAACGCGGGCAGCAACACCGCCGCCGACCACGTCACCGTCGTGCGCGACGCGCTCCGTCAGCTCCCCGACCACAAGAGCCGAACCCGGCCGGGCCGCCGGGTCCTCGTGCGGATCGACGGGGCCGGCGCGACCCACAAGCTGCTCGAGTGGATGAGCGGGCAGCGCCTGTCGTACTCGGTCGGGTTCACGCTCCCGAGCAATACCGCCGAGCTCCTCACGCTCATCCCGCAGGACGTGTGGCAGGTCGCGCACGACAGCAACGGCGGCATCCGCGACGGCGCATGGGTCGCTGAGCTCACCGGGCTGCTCGAGCTGAAGGGCTGGCCGCCGGGCATGCGGGTGATCGTGCGCAAGGAGCGACCACACCCCGGCGCGCAACTGCGGATCACCGACATCGACGGGCTGCGCGTCACGGCGTTCGCGACGAACACGCGGACCGGACAGCTCGCCGACCTCGAGCTGCGACACCGCCGCAGGGCCCGGTGCGAAGACCGGATCCGTTGCGCCAAGGACAGCGGCCTGGCCAACCTGCCGTTGCACGACATGGACCAGAACCGGATCTGGCTCGCCGTCGTCAGCCTCGCCTGCGAGCTCACCGCCTGGCTGCAGATGCTCACCCTTGTCGGGCATCAGGCCCGCCGGTGGGAACCCAAGCGGCTCCGGCACAGGCTGTTCAGCATCGCCGGCCGGCTCGCCCGAAGCGGCCGCCGCAGCGTGCTGCACCTGAGTAGCAGCAACCGCTGGACCAGCCTCCTGCTCGAGATGATCACGACACTGCGAGGGCTACCCGAACCTGCGAGATGACCCCCGCGCCCTGCCCCGACGACAGCACCCCCACCGGCCCGTGGAACCGACGCCCTCCCGAGCGACCTCGGCCGAACTGTCGCACCCTCAACACAGAATCACGCCACCGACGGCCCCAGCGCTATCGGTCAAGCCGCCAACCCAAGATCACGAAAGATCGAGGCTAGGGTCCAGCGCTGCGAGGGGCGGTAGCTCAGCTGGTCAGAGCAGGGGACTCATAATCTGATCTGGCAGGGTTTCTGGGGGTCACCATCGGACACCTCGGAAGCCCAAAGTGCCTGATAGATACGGGAAATGAGCGCCGAGGCGGATGCCCGCTCGGGGCAGACCTGCTGGCAGGACGTACCGAACTCAGGAGGACATGACATGGGCATGCTCAGCGGACTGCTCAAGGCAGGC
>JAOPWI010000294.1 GCA_025965755.1 Frankiales bacterium
CCTGGGCCCTGCGGGTCGCCAAGGAGGCGCCGGCCGCGCGCTGGCTGTGCGAGCTCAAGATCGACGGTCTCGCGGTCGCGCTGGTCTACCGCGACGGCCACCTGGTGCGGGCCGCCACCCGGGGCGACGGGCGCACCGGCGAGGACATCACCGCCAACGTGCGCACGCTGCGCAGCGTGCCGGAGCGGCTGGTCGGCGCGGGCGTCCCGCCGCTGCTCGAGGTGCGCGGCGAGGTGTTCCTCGCCAGCGACGACTTCACGGCGCTCAACGAGCGGCTGGTGTCCGAGGGCCGCCCGCCGTTCGCCAACCCGCGCAACGCCGCCGCCGGCAGCCTGCGGCAAAAGGACCCGCGGGTCACGGCGGGCCGCCCGCTGTCGCTGACCCTGCACGGCATCGGCGCGCGCGAGGGCTGGGACCCGCCGACGCAGTCCGAGGCCTATCGGCAGCTGGAGCAGTGGGGGCTGCCGGTGTCCAGCCGCTTCCGGGTCTTCGACGAGCTGGACGGCGCGCTCGGCTACATCGCGCACTGGGGCGAGCACCGGCACGACGTCGAGCACGACATCGACGGTGTCGTCGTCAAGGTCGACCAGGTCCCGCTGCAGCGCCGCCTGGGCTCCACCAGCAGCGCCCCCCGCTGGGCGATCGCCCACAAGTACCCGCCCGAGGAGGCCATCACCGAGCTGGTCGGCATCGTCGTCAGCGTCGGACGCACCGGCCGGGCGACGCCGTTCGCCCAGCTCGAGCCGGTCCAGGTCGGGGGAGTCGTCGTCCGCAACGCGACGCTGCACAACGCCGACGAGGTCCACCGCAAGGACGTCCGGGTGGGCGACCGCGTCGTCGTGCGCCGCGCCGGCGACGTCATCCCGGAGGTCGTCGCGCCGGTCGACGCGCAGCGTGCGGGCCGCGGCGCGCCGTTCGTCATGCCCGCGACCTGCCCGTCCTGCGGGACCCCGCTGCGGCAGATGCGCGAGGGCGACAAGGACCTGCGCTGCCCCAACGCCCGCTCCTGTCCGGCGCAGCTGCGCGAGCGCGTCTTCGCCCTGGCCGGTCGCCAGGCGCTCGACATCGAGGGCCTGGGCTACGAGGCGGCGCGCAGCCTGACCGAGCCCCACCCGACGACCGGCGAGCGCCTCGTGCAGGACGAGGGCGACGTGCTCCTGCTCGACGAGCAGGCGCTGCTGCGCAGCAGCTTCTACACGACCAAGGCCGGCGCGCTGTCGGCCGCCGCCCGGCAGCTGCTGGCCAGCCTGGAGGAGGCCAAGACCCGCCCGCTGTGGCGCTGGCTGGTGGCCATGTCCATCCGCCACGTCGGCGCGCCGACCGCCCGTGATCTGGCCCGTGAGTTCCGCACGATGGACCGGATCGAGCACGCCTCCGTCGAGGAGCTGGCCGCGGTCGAGGGGGTCGGGCCCACCGTGGCGCGGGCGGTCGCCGACTGGTTCGCCGTCGACTGGCACCGCGGGATCGTCCAGAAGTGGCGCCGCGCCGGCGCGGTTCTGGCGGACGAGGCTGTCGACGAGGCGCCGCGACCGCTCGAGGGCGTCACCGTCGTCGTGACCGGCACGCTGCCCTCCTACAGCCGGGACGGCGCCGCCGAGGCGGTGCAGGAGCGCGGCGGCAAGGTCAGCGGCAGCGTCAGCAAGAAGACCAGCTTCGTGGTGGTCGGCGCGGATCCGGGCGCCAGCAAGTACCAGAAGGCGGTCAAGCTCGGCCTGCCGCGCCTGGACGACGCGGGCTTCCAGGTGCTGCTCGAGCAGGGACCGGAGGCGGCCGCCGCGGTGGCCGTCGTGGGGGAGCCGGACGCGGTGGGCTGAGGTCAGCCCGCCCGGGACAGCGGCACGCGGCTGGCCGCCGGCAGCGCGTGCCCCAGCCCGGGTGCCGCCGCGCTGCTGGACCACGCTGCGCTCCACGCCGGCACGTCGGGGCCGCGCAGAGGCCGCGAGATCCAGTAGCCCTGGGCGACGTCGCACCCCAGCGCGCGCAGCAGGGCGAAGCTCTCGACGTCCTCGACGCCCTCGGCGACGACGCGCATGCGCAGCCGGTGGCCGACGTCGACCATGGCCCGCACGATCGCCTGGTCGTCGAGGTTGGTCGCCAGCTGCAGCACGAAGGACTTGTCGAGCTTCACCTCGTCGACCGGCAGCCGCTTGAGGTAGGCGAGCGAGGAGTAGCCCGTGCCCAGGTCGTCGATCGACAGGTGCACGCCGAGCTTGCGCAGCCGCTTGAGCATCGACGTGGTCCGCTCCACGTCGGCCATCAGGCTGCCCTCGGTGACCTCGAGCGTGAGCGCCTGGGGCGGCACGTCGTAGCGCGCCAGCAGGGCGGCGAGGTCGCTTTCGAAGGCCTCGTCGCGCAGCACCATCGGCGAGAGGTTCACCGCCATGTCGAGCTCCAGGCCGGCGGAGCGCCATGCGGCGCACTGGGCGAGCGCCCGGTCAAGGACCGTGCGCGTGAGCTCTCCGATCTGCCCGGTCCGCTCGGCCACCGGGACGAACTCGTCCGGGGGGATGTAGCCACGCAGCGGGTGCGACCACCGGGCGAGGGCCTCCACGCCGAGGACCCGGCCCGTGACGACGTCGACCTTGGGCTGGTAGGCGACGGCCAGGGCCCCGGTCTGCAGGGCCGCCCGCAGCTCGGCGGCCATGGCCAGCCGCTCGGCGGTGTGCTCGTCGATGGCGGCCGAGTACAGCTCCGACCCGGTGCCGTCACCCTTCGCCGCGTACATGGCGATGTCCGCCCGCCGCAGCAGCGACGAGGCGTCCGTGCCGTCCCGGGGAGCCAGCGCGATGCCGATGCTGGCGGCGACGCCGACGGTGACGCCGTCGAGGGGGAAGCCGCTGGCCAGGACGGCGTGGACCTGCTCGGCGGCCCGCTGGGCCTGCTCGCCGCCGTCCAGCTGGGCCAGCAGCACGAACTCGTCGCCGCCCAGCCGGGACACGAACAGCCCGGGCAGGTCCAGCGCCCGTACGCGTGCCGCGACCAGGACCAGGAGCTCGTCTCCGATCGCGTGGCCGAGGGTGTCGTTCACGTCCTTGAAGTCGTCGAGGTCCACCAGCAGAACGGCGAACGGCAGCCCCTCGTCGAGCAGGGCGGCCGCCCGCTCGTGCAGCCCGAGCCGGTTGGGCAGGCCGGTGAGCGGGTCGTGCCGGGCCTGGTGCTGCTGCTCGACGACCTGCGCGAGCAGCCGCTGCGCCAGCCGGGCGTTCTCGACGGCGACGGCGGCATGGTTGGCGAGCGCCTCGAGGAGCTGGGCGTCCGCGGCCGAGAACGTTCCGGTGTCACCGAGGTTGTCGGCGACCGTGAGGGTGCCGATGATCCGCTCGTCGATGCGCAGGGGGACGACGACCGCGTCCCGCAGGGACGTCTCCCGCAGCCAGGCGCGGGCCATCTCGTCCCGCGTGCCCCGCGGCACGAGCACGGCGTGGTCCAGCAGCCGGCCGCGCAGCCGGTGGGCCAGCGAGGACGTGACGTCGCCGTGCGACTGCAGCGTCATGTCGGCGGTGCAGCTCAGCACCCCGATGTCGGGCAGGACCAGCTCGGCCCGTTCCGCAGCGACCAGCGCACGGGCCTCGAGCAGGACGGCGTGGGCGACGGACCGGACGTCCAGGTCCGCGCTGATGCGCTCGGTGAAGCGGTTCAGGCGCTCCAGGCTGTCGTGGCGCTCGCGCAGCCCGCCGTGCGACCGGTGCGCCAGGTAGAGCAGCGCACCGACGACGACCAGCGTCCAGGACGCCCGCCAGTCGACGATGACGACGGCCGTGGCGACCAGGGCCATGCACACGTTGGCGGCGGAGGCCACGGTGCCGCTCCACAGCTCGGTCCACGTGAGCCCGCCGTCGGCTCCCGTGCCGGACAGCCGGATGGCGGCCGACACGCTCGCGGCGGACAGCAGGTCGGCGGCCAGCACGGCCGTGAAGGCCGCGAGCCATCCGCGCGGCCCCACGACCTGCCCGCCCGCCGTCAGGCCGTGCCACAGCAGGACGACCACCGCCGCCTCGAGCGACCACTGCGCCAGGTTGAACGCCACCTTGACCGGCCGGTGCCGTCGATGCAGCAGGAGCACCGCGCCGCGGCCGAGCAGCCGGACCACCAGCAGGGTCACCGGGTCGACGAGGAACAGCCCCACGACGAGCGGGATCTCGTCCAGCGAGGAGGAGTACATCTCCTTGCCGACGCGGACGTGGATGACGCACATCTCCGCCAGCACGAACGCCGCAAGCAGCGCCGGCCAGGGCAACGGGGCGTCCAGGGGCGACCCGGGCAGGCGCGTCACCCAGAGAAAGGTCGCCGCGGCGGCAGCTGCGGCCAGGCCTGCGGTGAGCAGCCACACGCCGGTGTCCGCCGGCAGGCGCCTCACGGCGCTGTGCCGGACCAGGAGGAGCCGTTCCAGCTCTTGCTGGTCCAGCTCCGGCCGGTCCACGCCGAGCCGTTCCAGCTCTTGCTGTTCCAGCCCGTGCTCGACCAGTCCTGCCCGTTCCAGCTCTTGCTGGTCCACGCCGCGCCGGTCCAGGAGGACCCGGACCAGGACGACCCGCACCAGCAGCTGCCGGACCACACCGAGCCGTTCCACGTGCCCTGCGCCCAGGACGTCCCGGCGGCGCTGGCCGGCGCCCACAGCGAGGGCTGCCAGGCCTGACCGAAGATGTCCTGCTCGCCGGTCAGCTCCGCGTCGCCGTCGCTCACGTGGTGGCTGCCGCGGGCGCCCTCGAGCGTGCCGAGCCCGGTCGAGCGGGCGTAGGTCTGGACGGCGGCGGGCGTGGCCGCCCTCGAGGCGGCCAGCACGTTGAGCAGGCCGGCGCCCTGGCCTGCGGCGTCGGACTGCCGCAGCGGAACGGCGGTGCTCGTCAGCAGCCGCTTGACCTGGTCCGGCGTCAGCTCCGGCCGCTGCTGCAGCAGCAGCGCCGCCGCGCCCGAGACGACGGCGGCCGCCTGGGACGTTCCGCTGCCCTTGAAGTAGCGCGAGTCCACCGCCGCCTCGGGGTAGGTCTGGTCGATGAACGACCCGGGATTGCGCAGCGAGGCGATCGACTGCCCCGGGGCGACCAGGTCGACCCGGCGCGCGGCGCTGCCACGGGTGGAGAACGCCGGGACGACGTCGTTGTCGGCGGCGCTGGTGCCCAGCAGGTCGTCGGCCCCGACAGCCAGGACGTACGGGTCGCTGGCCGGGTTGTCGACCCGCTCCTGCCCGGACCCGGCGTTGCCGCCGGAGACGACGACGACCAGGCCGGCCCGCCAGGCGTTCTCGACGGCGTGTGCCAGCGGGTCGCTGGTGTACAGCTGCTGGCCGTCCGTGCCGTAGGACAGGTTCAGGACCCGCAGGTTGTGCTCGGCGCGGTGCTGGACGGCCCAGTCCACCGCGGCGATGACCTGCGAGACGTCGACCGCGCCGTCGTAGCCGCCGATCTTCACGCTGACCAGCGTGGCGTCGGGGGCCACGCCGCGAAAGCCCCGGCCGCTCGTGCTGTCGCGGCCGGCGATGATTCCGGCCATGTGGGTGCCGTGGCCGAAGGAGTCCAGGTGCCGCGCGTCCGCCGACTGGCTCTCGAAGGACAGGTCGGGTCCGTCCACGACGTTGCCCGACGTGAGGCCCTCCACCGGCACGACGCCGGTGTCGACGAGCGCCACTCCGACGCCCTTGCCGGTCCAGCCGGCCCGCCAGACGGCGTCCGCGCGGATCGCCGTGGTCGCGTCCTGCACGCTGGTGGCCTCGGCGGTGTAGGCCCAGTCGCTGCCGCCCAGCAGCGGCGCGGTCAGCCCGCCCAGCACGCTGGTGGTGGTCCCCAGCAGGCCGTCGACCAGGCCGGCGTGGGCCGCCTGCGTGCCCGGTCCCGCGACCGTCAGCAGCGCCAGCGACGCGGCCAGCACCGCGCCGCGTCCGCGCCGCGTCCGCCTGTTCACCCTGCTGCTCATGGACAACTCCCCTCGACGTCGTGTCCCAGGAATCGGGACCGCGGCGAGCGGGCCGCAGAGCCGGGCGGCGGCTCCGGGGTGCGGCGAACGGCCTACCGGCGCGCGGGCGTCTTGGCCACCGTGGCGGTGATGCCGGCCAGGTGCGCCAGCCGGGCCACCTCGCCGTCGCGCCACCGCGGCCCCCCGGCCCGGCCGACCAGCACGACGAGATCGGGGCGGCCGACCGGCGCGGCGGCCAGCTCGGTGCCGAGGTCCCGCCAGTGCTCCGGCACCCAGGTGCCGGTCACCGGCAGCCGGCAGGCGTGCTCGAGCGGCAGCCACGGCAGCTGCAGCCCGTCGGTCTCCGGCGCGCCGGGGCTCTCGCGGATCACCTGCGCCCCGTCCGGCCCCGCCTGCAGGAGCACCGACCAGCCGGCGCGGAACACCCCCGGCACGGCGTCGACGAGCAGCGCCAGCCCGTTCTGGGGGGCGGCGGCCAGCTCGTCGACCAGCTCCAGGTCGCGGTGCAGATCGTCCGCGCCCAGGTAGGGCCGGAGCGACTCCACGACCACGCCGGGGACCGACTGGGCGCTCGTGATGAGCACGTCGGCCAGCCCACCGGGCGGCAGCTGGACGAGCAGATCGTCGACGGCGCCCTCGGGGCCGCGCTCGACGACGTCGAGGCTCACGATGTCGCCGCCGACGCCACCGATCGCGGTCGCGACGGCGCCGAGCATGCCCGGGCGGTCGGGAAGTACCACGCGCAGGAGGTAGGGCACCGGGTCAGCCTGCCCCATGGATGTTGCCTGCAGGTTGCCTCGGGCCGCTCCTACTAGGCTCGAAGCGTCCTCCGCACACCTGGCAAGGGAGCCGCATGTCCCAGATCACCCGCGAGGAAGTGGCGCACCTCGCGCGGCTGTCGCGGCTCGCCCTCGACGACGCGGAGCTCGATGGCCTGGCCGCGCAGCTCGACGTGATCCTCGGCGCCGTGGCGGCGATCCGCGAGGTCACCGACGCCGCCGACGTTCGGCCGACGACCCACGCGGTGCCGCTGGAGAACGTCACGCGGCCCGACGTCGTGCGCCCGAGCCTGCCGCGCGACGCCGTCCTGGCCGGGGCGCCGCAGGCCGAGGACGGCCGCTTCCGGGTGCCGCAGATCCTGGCCGACGAGGCATGAGCAGCACCGACCTGACCCGCCGCACCGCCGCCGAGACCGCCGCCGCGATCGCGGCCCGGGAGGTCAGTGCCGTCGAGGTGGCCCAGGCTCACCTGGACCGCATCGCCGCCGTCGACGACCGCGTGCACGCGTTCCTGCACGTCGACGCCGAGGGCGCGCTGGCTCAGGCGGCCCGGGTCGACGCCGGCGAGCTGAGCGGCCCGCTGGCCGGGGTGCCGCTCGCGCTCAAGGACGTGCTCTGCCAGGAGGGCATCCCGACCACCGTCGGCAGCAAGATCCTGGAGGGCTGGCGGCCGCCGTACGACGCCACGGTCACCGCCCGCCTCAAGGCGGCCGGCGTGGTGCTGCTCGGCAAGACCAACATGGACGAGTTCGCCATGGGCTCCTCCACCGAGCACAGCGCGTACGGCCCGACGCACAACCCGTGGGACCTCGACCGCATCCCCGGCGGCTCCGGCGGCGGCAGCGCGGCGGCCGTGGCGGCGTACGAGGCGCCGCTGGCGATCGGCACCGACACCGGCGGCTCGATCCGGCAGCCGGCCAGCGTCACCGGCACGGTCGGCGTGAAGCCGACCTACGGCGGGGTGTCCCGGTACGGGCTGGTGGCCTTCTCCAGCAGCCTCGACCAGGCCGGGCCCTGCGCGCGCACCGTGCTGGACGCCGCGCTGCTGCACGCGGTCATCGCCGGTCACGATCCGGCCGACTCCACCTCCATCCCGCTGCCGGTGCCCCCGGTGGTCGAGGCGGCCCAGAAGCGCGACATCACCGGCCTGCGCATCGGCGTGGTCAAGGAGCTGGCCGGCGAGGGCTACGAGGCGGGGGTCGAGGCGCGCTTCGCCGAGGCGGTCGAGCTGCTCACCGCGCTCGGCGCCACGGTGACCGAGGTCAGCTGCCCCCACTTCGGCTACGCGCTGCCGGCCTACTACCTGATCGCGCCGTCCGAGGCCAGCAGCAACCTGGCCCGCTTCGACAGCGTGCGCTTCGGCCTGCGGGTCGGCGACGACGGCGTGCACAGCCTCGAGGAGGTCATGTCCCTGACCCGCGAGCAGGGCTTCGGTCCCGAGGTCAAGCGCCGCATCATGCTGGGCACCTACGCGCTGTCCAGCGGCTACTACGACGCCTACTACGGCCAGGCGCAGAAGGTCCGCACCCTCATCACGCAGGACTTCACCCGCGCGTTCGAGCAGGTCGACGTGCTGGTGTCGCCGGCCTCGCCGGGGGTCGCCTTCCGCCTCGGCGAGAAGCTCGGGGACCCGCTGGCGATGTACCGCCAGGATCTCGCGACCATTCCGTCCAACCTGTACGGCGGTCCCGCGATGTCCCTGCCGTGCGGGCTGTCCGACGGCCTGCCGGTCGGCCTGCAGATCATGGCGCCGACGATGCGCGACGACCTGCTCTACCAGGTGGGCGGCGCCTTCGAGGCCGCCCTTCCCGCCCCCGTACCGTCCCTGAGCTGGGAGAGCTGACGTGCCCCTGTCCGGTGTGAGCGCCGAGCGGTTCATCACGGCGCCCGCGGAGACCATCTTCGCGCTGCTGGCCGACCCGTCGCGGCACCGCGACATCGACGGCTCCGGCACCGTCCGTGACGCCGTCGAGGGGTCCGTGCGGCTGGGGCTCGGTGACACGTTCGGCATGCAGATGAAGGCCGGCGGCAGTTACCGCATGATCAACACCGTGGTCGAGTTCGAGGCCGACCGGCGGATCGCCTGGCAGGCGCGCCCCGCGTACGGGTGGCTGCAGAAGGCCATCGGCGGCCGGATCTGGCGCTACGAGCTCGAGCCGCGCGACGGCGGGACGCTGGTGCGCGAGACCTGGGACATCTCCCAGGAGCAGCTGCCGGCGCTGATCTGGGGCCTGCGCGGGCCGACCCGCATCAGCATGAACCGCACCCTGAAGCGCATCGAGGAGCTCGTCGCATGACCGTTCCCTATCTGGAGGCGCTGCAGGAGTTCGAGCCGGTCATCGGCCTCGAGACCCACGTCGAGCTGGGCACCAACAGCAAGATGTTCTGCGGCTGCGCGGCGGAGTTCGGCGCCGAGCCCAACACCCGCACCTGCCCGGTCTGCCTCGGCCTGCCCGGCGCGCTGCCGGTGGTCAACGAGAAGGCCATCGAGTCGACGGTGCGCATCGGCCTGGCGCTGCACTGCTCCATCGCGACCTGGTGCCGCTTCGCGCGCAAGAACTACTTCTACCCGGACATGCCCAAGAACTTCCAGACGTCGCAGTACGACGAGCCGCTCTGCGTCGACGGCTACCTCGACGTCGAGGTCGGCGGGGAGACGGTGCGGGTCGAGATCGAGCGCGTGCACCTGGAGGAGGACACCGGCAAGACGCTGCACGTCGGCGGCGCCACCGGTCGCATCTCCGGCGCGACGCACTCGCTGGTCGACTACAACCGCGCCGGCATTCCGCTGGTCGAGATCGTCACCCGCCCGGTCACCGGCACGGGGGAGCGCGCGGCCGCTGTCGCCAAGGCCTACGTCGCGGAGCTGCGCGACCTGCTCCGCGGCCTCGACGTGTCGGACGTGCGCATGGAGCAGGGCTCGATGCGCTGCGACGTGAACACCTCTCTGGGGCGGCCGGGCGAGCCGTGGGGCACCCGCACCGAGACCAAGAACGTCAACTCGCTGCGCTCGGTCGAGCGCGCGGTCCGCAGCGAGGTCGAGCGGCAGGCCGTCGTGCTGCGCAGCGGCGGCCGCATCGTGCAGGAGACGCGGCACTTCTCCGAGGCCACCGGCACCACCTCGCCGGGCCGGTCCAAGGAGGAGGCCACGGACTACCGCTACTTCCCCGAGCCCGACCTCGTGCCGGTCGCCCCCGACCCGGCGTGGGTCGCGGCGCTCAAGGCCGCGCTGCCGGAGCCGCCGTCGGTGCGCCGCAAGCAGCTGGTCACCCAGCTCGGCCTGTCCGAGAACGACTCCCAGGCGATGGTCAACGCCGGGGTGCTGGACCTGGTCCTCGCCACCGTGGAGGCCGGCGCGCCTGCCGCCGAGGCGCGCAACTGGTGGCTCGGCCACCTCGCCCAGGCCGCCAACAGCGCCGGCACCTCGCCGGACGAGCTGGCCATCACGCCGGCCGCCGTCGCCCGGGTCGTCGAGCTGGTCGCGTCCGGGTCGCTGACCGCCGGGCTGGCCCGCCAGGTCGTCGACGGCGTGCTGGCCGGGGAGGGCGCGCCGGACGACGTCGTCGCCGCCCGCGGGCTCGCCGTCGTCTCCGACGAGGGTGCGCTCGGGTCGGCCGTCGACGAGGCCATCGCCGCCCAGCCCGGCATCGCCGACAAGGTCCGCGGCGGCAAGCTGCCGGCCGTCGGCGCGCTGGTCGGCGCGGTCATGAAGGCGACCCGCGGCCAGGCCGACGCGGCCGTCGTCCGCAAGCTGCTGCTCGAGCGGCTCGGCGTCTCGGAGTAGTTCAGCCGGCGCGGCCGGCGGCGCCCACCGGGGCGTCCGCCGGCGCCGGCTGCAGTCG
>JAOPWI010000295.1 GCA_025965755.1 Frankiales bacterium
GCCCGGCGACACCGCCCCCGACTTCACGCTGCCGGACGCCGACGGCACCCCGGTCTCCCTGGCCGACCTGCGCGGGCGGAAGGCGGTCGTCTACTTCTATCCGGCCGCCTCCACACCGGGCTGCACGACGCAGGCCTGCGACTTCCGGGACGAGCTGACCGAGTTCGAGGGTGCCGGCTTCGCCGTCGTCGGCATCTCCCCCGACCCGCCCGCCAAGCTGGCCCGCTTCCGCGACGCGGAGGGGCTGACCTTCCCGTTGCTGTCCGACCCCGACAAGCAGGTCCTCACCGCATACGGGGCGTACGGCCAGAAGCAGCTGTACGGCAAGACCGTGGTCGGCGTGATCCGCTCGACCGTCGTCGTGGACGAGTCAGGCACGGTCCTGCAGGCGTCGTACGGCGTGCGGGCCAAGGGCCACGTCGCCAAGCTCAAGCGAGAACTGGGCGTCTAGCCTGCGCACAGGCGCGAGTGGCGGAACGGCAGACGCAGCGGCTTTAGGTGCCGCCGCCTTCGGGCGTGGGGGTTCGAGTCCCCCCTCGCGCACCGCGACCTGATGCGAACGCGCAGGTCAGAGGGGTAGCGCAGGGCCTCGGAGTGCCGTTTGGGCCCTCTGCCAGGGCAGCCGGTCACCCAGCGACGCTGCAGGCGCCCCTGAGGGCGGGGGGACCGGCCCGCAGGATCGCGCGCCCCGCCCCGAACGACATCGCGGAGCTCAGTCGAACATCTGGAGCAGCTGCCGGGCGAAGGACCGCCGCCGGCGGCGGGGCAGCACGGTGGGGCATGCCGCGACCAGCTCCGCCTCGGCCAGCTTGCGGAAGAGCCGCTCCGCCTCCTGCATCTGCGCCGTCGCCGCCGACATCTCGGCAACCAGGGACGCGGCGAAGTCGGCGAGGTCCTTGCGCTGCATGTCGCGTCGCGGCGGGATGGTGAGCGGCTCGGGTGGCTTCTGCGCCGGCGTCGGGTCGGGCGCCGGCACGTCCAAGAGGCCGGCCGGTCCGCTGACGTCGGCTACGTCGTCGGCAGGCTCGGCAGCCGGTGCGTGCAGCTCGAACGCGTGCCCGCTCGAGGGCGCCTCGCTGGACTGCCGAAGCGACGGCTCGGTAACCGGGACAGCGGCCGGGTGGGGGTCCGGAGCAGCCGTCACGACCCCGAGCGCGCCGGACCGCTCGGCGATCCAGCGGTCGATCTCCCGGCACACGGCCTGGACGTCCGACTCGACCTCGGCGGCGCTGAAGCGCCGGGTGGTGATGCCCTTCCGCGCATGCCACTCGTCGCGAAGCGCGTCCTTGGCAGCGTTCTGCTGGCCACGGTGACTGCCACCGTCCACCTCGACGGCCAGGAGATGCTCTGGACAGTAGAAGTCCAGCCGGTAGGGCCCCGTGGCGTACTCCCGCTGCCAGCCCTCGGCGCGCGGCTCGAGCGCTGCCCAGAGCAACCCCTCGCTCGGCGTCACCGAGGACCGCCTGGGCTCCGTCGCCACGAGCCCGAGCAGGGTCAGCCGGTGTCGGATCCGCCAGGGATCGAGCAGGGCGCTGCCGGTGAGCGGCGGGAGCACGTCCTGGACGGTCACCCGCCGTACATCGGTCAACCGTGACCCGTTCTGGAGGGCCCTCCAGGCCCAGCAGCGCCGCTACCTGCTGCGCCGCGTCCGACTGCATCGCCGGGCTGACGTGGCGGTAGACGTCCAGCGTGATGCTGATGTTGGAGCGACCGAGCTGCTGGCGCACCCCTAGCTCTACCGACGGACGCCGGCCTTGAGCGCCGGGGTCGCCGAGGCGTGCCGCACAGGTCGGAGACGGACCTCCGGCGGACCGCAGTGGCCAGCGCACATGGCGAGGTTGCGGCGGAAGAGCGGGACGTGCGGCCCGTTGCCGCCTGGTCAGGCGAGGACACCGTCGCGCGCCACGTAGCCGTCACCCCGTGTCTGAGCCGCTCCGCCGGCGGGTGTGCGGGCGGACAACGACTGCGGGACAGCTAGCCGGCGAGAGCCTCGAGCATGCGCTCGGCAAGCGGCCCGGACGAGGCCGGGTTCTGGCCGGTGTACAGGTTGCGGTCGACCACGAGGTGGGGAGCCCACGGCTCGCCCTCCACGAACTCGGCGCCCAGCGCGATCAGCCGGTCCTGCAGCAGCCAGGGAGCCTTGTCGGCGAGCCCGACCTGCGCCTCCTCGGCGTTCGTGAAGCCGGTCAGGCGGAAACCGGAGAACGGCGACGTGGTGCCGGTCGCCTCGGTCGCCAGCAGCGCGGCCGGGGCGTGGCAGACGATGCCCAGCGGCTTGCCGGAGGCGAGCGTGGTGGTGAGCACCGCGGCGGAGGTCGCGTCCACGGCCAGGTCCTCCATCGGGCCGTGCCCGCCCGGGTAGAACACCGCGTCGTAGGCGGAGGCGTCGACGTCCTCGAGCCTCAGCGGGCTTTCCAGCTGGCTGATGCCCTGCAACGCGGCGCGCATCTCGTCGGCGCCGTCCTGCCCGCCGTTGGCTCCCGGGGCCAGGCTGGCCTCATCGACCGCCGGCTGGACCCCGCCGGGAGTGGCCAGCACGACCTCGTGACCAGCGCCGGTGAACACCTGGTAGGGCGCGACCAGCTCCTCGGCCCAGTAGCCGGTCGGGTGCTTGGAGCCGTCGGACAGGGTCCAGTGACGGGCGCCGGTGACGACGAACAGGACGGTGCTCATGCGGTCGCTCCAGGGATAGGGGAGAGGACCTGGTGCATCTGCCCCCTCGGCCTGCCGGACAACCGCAGACGGGCCGACGGGCACGGTGACGTAGCGCACGGCACGCCTCCACCGACTGCCGCCACGATCGTCCCCCTCAGGACGACCCTCCCCCGGCAAGGACGGCCGGCGGGCCGGTGACCGGCTCGACCGGGACGTCCCCGCGGCGGCCCGGCACCGAGCGGGTGGCCAGCCGAGTGAGGACCCGCCCGGGCCCGGGTGGCACTCTCTGGTCCAGCAGGCCGACGTGCACGTGAGCACGCAGGCCTGGAGTCGGCCACCGGCGTGAGGACGCCTGCATCCGGGCAGGTCCATCGTCGGCGCCCCGGCAACCAGACGGCGCCAAAGGCGGGCCACCGAGATCGAGTTGCACGCGGTGCCCGCTCCACCACATGAGAAGAGGATGACGCGCGTGACTGCCACGCAGAGCCCCACCCACGACCAGCCGAAGACCGCGAGCGATTCGGGCGAGCGCCGCTACGCGACGGTCAACCCCTTCACCGGCAAGACGGAGAAGGAGTTCGACTACACCCCGACCGAGGAGATCGACGGGATCGTCGGGCGGGCGCACGCCGCCTACCAGGCGTGGCAGCAGGTCCCGGTGGCGGAGCGGGCAGCGGTCGTCCGACGGGCCGCGGAGCTGATGGACGAGCGCCGTGAGGAGCTGGCCGGCCTCATCACCACCGAGATGGGCAAGCGCAAGGAAGAGGCCACCGGCGAGCTGTACCTGTGCTCGATGATCCTGAAGTACTACGCCGACAACGGTCCCGGATTCCTCGAGCCCACGTCCATCCAGCCGCTGATGGGCAAGGGTGAGGCGGTCGTCGAGACCAGGCCGGTCGGCGTCCTGCTGGCCATCGAGCCGTGGAACTACCCCTTCTACCAGGTGGTCCGGGTGGCCGGCCCCAACCTGGTCCTGGGCAACACGGTGATCCTCAAGCACTCCGAGATCACGCCGCAGTGCGCGGTGGCCGTGGAGAAGCTGTTCACCGACGCGGGCGCCCCCGAGGGCGTCTTCACCAACACCTTCCTGCGCATCGCGGACGTCGAGCAGGTGATTGCCGACCCGCGCATCCAGGGCGTGACGCTCACCGGCAGCGAGCGGGCCGGCAGCGCCGTGGCCGCCCTGGCCGGCAAGCACCTGAAGAAGTCGGTGCTCGAGCTCGGCGGCAGCGACCCGTTCATCGTCCTGGACGCCGATGACCTCGGCGCCACGGTCAAGGCCGCGACCATGGGCCGGATGCTCAACACCGGCCAGGCCTGCACGGCGGCGAAGCGGCTGATCGTCACCGAGGAGTTCTACGAGCCGTTCGTGGCGGGCCTCAAGCAGGCCTTCACCACCTTCACCCCCGGCGACCCGGCCGACGCCTCGACGTCCCTGGCGCCGCTGTCGAGCGAGCGCGCCGCGCAGGACCTGCACGCGCAGATCCAGGACGCGATCGACAAGGGCGCCACCGTCGTCGCCGGCGGCGGCCGGCCCGACCACCCCGGGGCCTTCGTCGACGCGACGATCCTCACGGACGTCACCCCGCAGATGCGGGCCTACCGCGAGGAGCTCTTCGGCCCCGCGGCGGTGGTCTACAAGGTCAAGGACGCCGACGAGGCGGTCGCGCTGGCCAACGACAGCGACTTCGGCCTGGGCGCCACGGTCATGAGCAGTGACCTGGAGCGCGCGCAGGCGGTGGCCGACCGGCTCGAGGCCGGAATGGTCTGGATCAACCAGCCGACCGGTTCCTCCCCCGAGCTGCCCTTCGGCGGGATCAAGCGCTCCGGTTACGGCCGCGAGCTCTCGGAGCTGGCGATGTTCGAGTTCGCCAACCGGCGGCTCCTGCGTACCGTGCCGACCAAGAAGGCCGACCGCCCCCTCGGCGGCTGAGGAACGAGGCTGTCGCTGCCGGGAGCGTCAC
>JAOPWI010000330.1 GCA_025965755.1 Frankiales bacterium
CCACAGGCTGGCCGCACCGGCTCCCAGCGGCCCGACGGCGGCCGCGAGCAGCGCGTCGGCCACGCCGACCACGCCGAGCGCCTGCGACAGCGCCGCGGTGGCCGCCTGCAGCGCCCTGACCTGCACCTCCGACCGCTCGGCGGCGGCGCGGGCGGCCAGCAGCTCGCGCTCGTACCGGGACCGCTCCCGGGCGCTGGTGACCGACAGCCGCACGACATCGCCCTCACCGACCACGGCCGACAGCAGAACCGGCAGCCGTCCCTGCGCCGTCCGCAGCTCGACCGCCACCTCGTCGAGCCGCCGGTCGACGTGGAGCAGCGGGGACAGGTGCGTCTCCCAGTAGATGCGCCCGCCGACCGACAGCAGCTGGGCGAGCCGCACCTGCCCGACCACCTGCTCGGAGGGTTGCCCGAGCCAGTCGAGAAAGGTGCGGTTGGCCGCCAGCACGGTGCCGTCCAGGCGCAGGGTGAGCAGCCCGCAGGGGGCCTGCTCCCACGCCTGGTCGACGGTGCTCACGACGCCGAGAGCCAGCTCTTCATCGCCGCCACGAGCTCGTCCGGCGCGCTCAGGTTCGGGCAGTGGCCGGTGGCGTCCAGCACGACCAGATCGCTGCCGGCCAGGGCGCGGTGCACGTACTCCCCCACCTCGACCGGCGCGATGGCGTCCTCGCGGCACTGGAGGATGAGCGAGGGGGTGCGCACGCGCGCCAGATCCGCGCGGTTGTCGGACAGAAAGGTCGTGCGGGCGAAGCGCCGGGCGATCGCGGGGTCGGACCGGCAGAAGCTGCTGGCCAGCTCCTGCCCCAGCTCCGGCCGGTCCGGCACGCCCATGACGACGGGCGCGATGTGCTGCGACCAGCCCAGGTAGTTGCCGTCCATGGTGTCGAGCAGCTCGTCGATCTCGTCCTGGCTGAAGCCGCCGCGGTAGTGCTCGTCGTCGACGTAGCGCGGGCTCGGCCCCACCAGCACCAGCCGGTCGAACAGCTCCGGGCGCTCCGCCGCCGCGAGCAGGCCGATCATCGCGCTGACCGAGTGGCCGACGAAGACCACCGGCGGCGCGGACAGCGCCTCGATCACCTCGACGACGTCCGCGGCGTAGCCCTCGAGCCGGCTGTAGCGCGCCGGGTCGTACGCCGACAGGTCGGACCCACCGGCCCCGACGTGGTCCAGCAGGACGACGCGGTGGCCGCGCTCGAAGGCCGGGGCGACCAGGCGCCACATCCCCTGGTCGCAGCCGAACCCGTGCGCGAAGACCATGGGGGGGCCGTCCGGTCTGCCCGAGACCGTGACGTTGTTCCTCCGCAGCGCGTCCACGGCTTGCAGGCTAGCCGCGCCTGCAGCGCCCGGACATCGGGTACGACCCGGGCGCCCGTCCCCCCGGGCTCGGGCGTGGTCGAGCCCGGCCCGGTCAGCCGCGCGGAGCCGGTCCGGCTCCGGTCGTCGTGCGTGCCCGCTGCTCGAGCGCGATGGCCGTGCGCATGGCGGTGCGGCCGCGCGGGGTGTCGCGGGCCATGCCGTACGCGTCCGCCAGGCGGAACCACGCCCGCCAGTCCTGCGGCGCGGCCTCGACCTCGGCCTTGCGCACGGCGAACAGCGCGTCGGCGGCGTCCCGGGTGAGCCGCCCGCTGGGCAGCCGCGGCAGGTCGTCCGGCACCTCGCCGAGGGCGCCCTCCCGGTCGAGCTGCTCGCCGAGCCGCTGCGTCGCGGCGCCGAA
Source organism: Frankiales bacterium (assembly GCA_025965755.1). Taxonomy (GTDB): domain Bacteria; phylum Actinomycetota; class Actinomycetes; order Mycobacteriales; family SCTD01; genus RYN-170. Next base: position 1,714 of record JAOPWI010000330.1, read on the forward strand.
GCGCACCTCTCCGGCGACCAGCAGCCCGCCGACCACCACGAGCAGCAGCACGCCGACGCCGAGCAGGATCGCGTCCAGCTCCCCGGTGCGGAACAGGTCGACCGCGCGGACTGCCATGTACAGCCCGAGCAGCCCGACGACCGCCGAGATGCCCAGGGCGGTGAGGCGCGACCTCACAGGTCGAGCAGGTGCTCGAGGCCCACGGTGAGGCCGGGACGCCCGGCGACGCTGCGGACACCCAGCAGCACGCCCGGCATGAACGAGGAGCGGTGGTAGGTGTCGTGACGCAGGGTCAGCGACTCGCCCTCCCCGCCCAGGAGCACCTCCTGGTGGGCGACCAGGCCCTGCAGCCGGACGGCGTGCACCCGGATCCCGTCGACGTCCGCGCCGCGGGCGCCGGCCAGCTCCTGGGTGGTGGCGTCCGGCATGGCCGGCATGCCGGCGCGTGCCTGCGCGACCATCCGGGCGGTCTTGCGGGCCGTGCCGGACGGCGCGTCGGCCTTGCCGGGGTGGTGCAGCTCGACGATCTCCACCGAGTCGAAGAAGCGGGCCGCCTGAGCCGCGAACTGCATCATCAGCACCGCGGCGATGCCGAAGTTGGGCGCGACCAGGATCCCGACCTGGGTGCCGTCGAGCCAGCCGCGGAGGCGGTTCAGCCGCTCCTCGTCGAAGCCGGTCGTGCCGACGACGGCGTGCACGCCCGCGTCGATGCAGGCCCGCAGGTTGTCCATGACCGCGTCGGGGTGGGTGAAGTCCACCGCGACGTCGGCGCCGGACAGGTCCAGGACCTGCCCGACGTCGTACGCGCCGGCCAGCTGCAGGTCGTCGGCGTTCTGGACGGCCCGGACGACCTCCGAGCCGACCCGGCCCTGGGCACCGAGGACAGCGACCCGCGTCACGAGGAGAACTCCTGTTCGTCGAAGGGACCGATCAGCGCGAGCGCCTGCGGACGGCGCAGCACGTCGCGGGCGATGTCGCGCACGTCGTCCGGGGTCACCGCGGCGATGCGCTCGAGCACGTCGTCGACGCTGAGCAGCTCGCCGTGGACCAGCTCGCTCTTGCCGATGCGGCTCATCTTGGAGCCGGTGTCCTCGAGCCCGAGGACCAGCGAGCCCCTGAGCTGGCCCTGCGCCCGCCGGACCTCCTCGTCGGTGAGCCCGTGCTCCGCCACCTCGTCGAGCACCTCGCGGCACAGGTCCAGGACGTCGCGGGTACGGCCCGGGGCGCAGCCGGCGTAGACCCCGAACAGGCCGGTGTCGGCCGAGTGCGAGGAGTAGCTGTAGACCGAGTAGGCCAGGCCGCGCTGCTCGCGGACCTCCTGAAAGAGCCGGCTGGACATGCCGCCGCCCAGGGCCGCGTTGAGCACCTGCAGCGCGAAGCGCCGGGGGTCGCCGCGGCGCAGGCCCTCGCAGCCCAGCACCAGGTTGGTCTGCTCGGTCGGCCGCCGCGCGGTGACCACCCCGGTCGTCGTGGGCACCCGGCGGGACACCGGTCGCAGCGGCGCCGGGGCGCCGTCGCCGGTGAGCAGGTCGCCGAAGGCCTCCTGCACCAGGGCGACGACGGTGTCGTGGTCCAGCCCTCCGGCAGCGGCGACCACCATGTTGGCCGGAACGTACCGCCGCTTGTAGTAGCCGGCGATCGAGGCGCGGGACAGCCCCTGGATGCTGTCCACGGAGCCGATGACCGGGCGGCCGAGCGCGTGGTCGCCGTACAGCGCGGCGGCCAGCGCGTCGTGCACGACGTCACCGGGATCGTCGTCGTGCATGGCGATCTCCTCGAGGATCACGCCCCGCTCGCTGTCCACGTCCGCGGCGGCAAGCACCGAGGAGGTGACCATGTCGCAGACGACGTCGACCGCGAGCGGCAGGTCGGTGTCCAGCACCCGCGCGTAGTAGCAGGTGTACTCCTTGGCGGTGAAGGCGTTCATCTCGCCGCCCACCGCATCCATCACCGCGGCGATCTCGAGGGCGTCCCGGCGCCTGGTGCCCTTGAACAGCAGGTGCTCGAGGAAGTGCGAGGTGCCGGCCAGCGCCGGCGTCTCGTCCCGCGAGCCGACGCCCACCCAGATGCCAAAGGCCGCGGAGCGGGCACCGGGCACCGCTTCGGTGAGCACCCGCAGCCCGCCGGGCAGGACCGTGCGGCGCACGGCGGCGTCGCCACCGCCGGTGGGCCGGGCGCGGACGGGCGGACGAGGTGCGGTGGCTCGCGCGGGCAGGACGACCTCCAGGACGGGGCGGGCTCCTCAGCCTAGGTCGCCGCAGCGGGCAGGGGCCGCAGACGCCGACGGGCCCCGCACGCGCAGTCGCGTACGGGGCCCGTCGGGCGTGCTCAGGAGGAGGCGGGAGCGTCCGCGGGAGCCGCAGCGTCCTCGGCCGTCACCGGCGTGAGGCTGATCTTGCCGCGCTGGTCGATCTCGGTGATCTCGACCTGCAGCTTGTCGCCGACGTTGACGACGTCCTCGACCTTGCCGATGCGCTTGCCGTTGCCGAGCTTGCTGATGTGCACGAGCCCGTCCTTGCCCGGCAGCAGGCTGACAAAGGCGCCGAACGCCGCGGTCTTGACCACGGTGCCCAGGAAGCGCTCGCCGACCTTCGGCATGGTCGGGTTGGCGATCTGGTTGATCGTCGCCAGGGCCGCCTCGGCGGAGGGGCCGTCCATCGCGCCGATGTAGATCGTGCCGTCGTCCTCGACGGTGATGTCCGCACCGGTGTCCGCCTGGATCTGGTTGATCATCTTGCCCTTCGGGCCGATGACCTCGCCGATCTTGTCCACCGGGATCTTGACCGACAGCACGCGCGGCGCGGTCGGCGCCATCTCGTCGGGCTCGTCGATGGCCTCGCCCATGACCTCGAGGATCGCCAGGCGGGCGGTGCGGGCCTGCTGCAGCGCCGCCGCCAGCACCGGGCTGGGGATGCCGTCGAGCTTGGTGTCCAGCTGCAGCGCGGTGACGAACTGCGGCGTGCCGGCGACCTTGAAGTCCATGTCGCCGAACGCGTCCTCGGCGCCGAGGAGGTCGGTGAGGGTGGCGTACTCGCCGTCCTCGTAGATCAGGCCCATCGCGATGCCG
>JAOPWI010000368.1 GCA_025965755.1 Frankiales bacterium
CTGCTCGGCGCCGTACAGCAGGGCGTTGTCGAGCGCGACCGCCGCCCGCTGGCAGATGTCGGCGAGCAGCTGGCGGTCGACCGGACCGCCGGCCGGCTCGGCGACCGTGACGGCGCCCAGCACGCGACCGCGGTTGGCCAGCGGCAGCGTCAGCGCGCTCCCGGTCGCGACCGCCCGGAACTGCTCGAGCAGGTCCGGCTCGGACGTGAGCCCCTCGAGCAGCCGGTCCGGAATGGTCGGCAGCCACTCCGACTGCCCCGTGCGCACGACCGCGCCCACCCCGACCAGGTCGTAGGTGCTCAGCGGGGCGGCGGTCATCAGCCGGCGCAGGGCGGTGTCGTCGTGGGCGTGCGCGACGTGCACGACGGTGACGGCGCCGGCCTCGGTCTCGCGGTCGAGCAGCACCGCGGTCGTGTCGGCGGCCAGCGCCACGGCCAGCCACTGGCCCAGGGTGGGCACGACGATGCGGCTGAGCGTCTCCAGAACCTCCTGCGGCTGCAGGCTGGCGCCCAGCTCGCGCGAGGCGTCGGCCAGCAGCGCCAGCCGGGTGTTGGCGGCCTCGGCGGCGGCGTAGGCCCGCTCCCGCTCGACCACCGCCTGCTGGCGCTCGACGTCCGCCCGCCGGCTCTCCTCCTCGCTGCGCTGCCGGGCGGTGACGTCGTGGAAGTAGACCGACAGCCCCTCCGGCCCCGGAACGGCACGCACCTCGAGCCAGGCGCCGTCGCCCAGCTGCGGGTAGTGCTCGACGAACCCGGTCGCCTCCCCGGTCAGCAGGGCATGCTCGAGCCGGGCGCGCACCTCCGGCGTGGTGGGCAGCGCCTCCCAGACCACCTCGCCGAGCAGCTCGTCCTGGCGCCGGCCCAGGGTCCGCTCGGCCTCGTGGTTGACGTAGGTCATGCGCCAGTCACGGTCGTGCACGATGAGCGCGTCGGTCATCGTCTCCAGCACGCGGGCCAGCCGGTCGCGGGCGTCGCGCAGCTCGGTGGCGTCGTACGCCACGCCCAGCAGCCGCTTGGCCCGCCCGCGCCGGCCCTGCAGCACCCGGCCGCGAGCCTCGATCCAGCGCACTCCGCGTCCTGGCAGCACGATCCGGTAGCTCACCGCCAGGTTGCCGGACGTCTCCAGCGTGGCGCTGATCTCGTCGGTGACCCGCTGGACGTCGTCCGGATGCACCCGGGCGGTGAAGGAGTCCAGGTGCTCGACGAAGGTCGCGCGGTCGTAGCCGAAGAGCACGACCAGCCGGTCGTCCCAGCGCAGCCGGTAGGTGTCGCCGTCGAGGTCGAAGCTGCCGATCTCGGCCGCGTCCAGGGCCAGCTCCAGGCGCGCCGCGTCGGCGATGGCGTCCAGCGACAGCGCCTGCAGCTCGAGCTCGGCGCTGACGCTGATGGCCAGCTCGCCCAGGATGCCCACCGCCTGCGGCGACCAGACGTGCGGCCGGTCGTCGTAGACGCACAGCGCGCCCAGGACGTCGCCGCGGGAACCGACGACGGGCACCCCGAGATAGGCCCGCACCGTGCCGGACACCACGGGCGGCAGCCGGCGCACGCGCTCGTCGGTGCGCGCGTCCTCGACCGCGAGCGGCGCCGCCTGCTGCACCGTGATGGTGCACAGGCTGTCGGCGGCCGGCGTGGCCGTGTCCGCCGCGGCCGCCTCCAGGCCGTGGACGCTCCAGACGTACTGCTCCTCGGACAGCAGCGACACCTGCGCGTACGGCGCGTCGAGCAGGTGCGCGGCCAGCCGCGTCAGGCGGTCCAGGTGGTCCCCTCGGGGTCCGGCGTCCATCAGCCGGCGGACCGCGGCGAGGCGCCGGGGGTCTGACAGCGCCCGCTCGGGCGGCCCGCTGCCGGGGCGGTCCTGCGCAGGCATCAGCGGTCCCGAGGGCGAGGGGAGGGAGGGCGTCCGACCGTACCCGCCGGGACCAGCACCCTCAGGCCGAGCGCCGAGCGGCCCGCTTGGGTGCCGCCGCCTCGTCCTGCGCAGCGACCTTCGCCGTCGCCTTCGTCGCCTTCTTGGCCGGCGCCCTGGCGGCCTGGGCCGGCGCCTTCTTCGCCGCGGGCGCCTTCTTCGCCGCAGGCGACTTCTTCGCCGCCGACGCCTTCTTCGCCGCAGGCGCCTTCTTCGCCGGCTGGTCCGGGGCCTGCTCGCCGGCGCGCTCGGCCTTGGCCGCCTCGACGCTGGCCCGCAGGGCGGCCATCAGGTCGACGACCGTCCCGGCCGTGGGCTGCTCGTCCTGCGCGTGGACGACCTGCTTGCCCGCGACCTTGGCCTCGATCACCGCCTGCAGCGCCTCGCGGTAGTTGTCGGTGTACTGCGACGCGTCGAACTGTCCCGACAGCGTCTCGATCAGGCTGCCGGCCATGACCAGCTCCTGCGGCCGCACCTCGACGTCCTCGTCGAGGAAGCCGAAGTCCGGGGTGCGCACCTCGTCCGGCCACAGCATCGTCTCGAGCACGAAGACGCCGTCGCGCACCCGCAGCGCCGCCAGCGACTCCCGGTTGCGCAGCGCCACCTTCACCACGGCGACCTTGCCGGACTGCTCCAGCGCGTCGCGCAGCAGGACGTACGGCTTGACGCCCGCCTTGTCGGGCTCGAGGTAGTAGCTCTTCTCGAAGTAGATGGGGTCGAGCTCCTCGAGCGGCACGAACTGCAGCACGTCGATGGCCCGGCTGGTGGTGAGCGGCAGGTCCTTGAAGTCCTCGTCGGTCAGCACGACGGTCTCTCCGCTGGAGAGCTCGTAGCCCTTGGCGATGTCGCCGTAGGAGACCTCCTCGCCGTCGACCGCGGCCACCCGCTTGTACTTGATGCGGCTGCCGTCGCTGCGGCGCACCTGGTGGAAGGACACGTCCTTCGCCTCGGTCGCGGAGTACAGCTTCACCGGGATCGTGACCAGCCCGAAGCTGATGGCACCCTTCCAGATCGACCTCACGCCCGCCCCCTACCCCTGCTCGCCGTTCCTGATCACGGTACGGGCGTCGCCCAGCCGGGTCCATGGGCAGGAGTTGCCGGCCCGGCCGCGAAAGACCTACGCCATGCCCCTGTCCCGCCGCACGCTGCTCCGGGCCGGTGCCGCCTCCGGCGCCCTGCTGATGGCCGCGCCCGCCCTGTCGGCCCCGCTGGGACCCGCCCCGGAGTTCGCCACCAGCCGGCGCAGCCGGCTGTTTCCGGGCACCGCGCTGGCCCACGCGGACCTGCACAACCACACGCTCTACAGCGACGGGGACGGCGACCCGGCTCGGGCCTTCGCCTCCATGCGCGACGCCGGGCTCGACGGCGCGGCCCTGACCGACCACGCGACGGTCGGCAAGGCGCTCGGGCCGCTCGAGCTCGCCTGTCCCCGCGAGCTCTGCCAGGGCCTGGAGGGCCTCGACGAGGCGAAGTGGGCGCAGACGCGCGAGCTCGCGGACACCTCGAACGTCGACGGCCGCTTCACGGCGGTGCGCGGCTTCGAGTGGTCCAGCCCCACGCTCGGCCACATGAACGTCTGGTTCTCCGACACCTGGATCGACCCCGCGTCGACCGGCGGCGTCAG
>JAOPWI010000380.1 GCA_025965755.1 Frankiales bacterium
AGGGCTGGGGCCGCCACCGCAGGCACCCGCTCCGGCCGCGCGGCCGGCGGTTCCGTCGTGTCCGGGGCGGCCGGTCAGCTCCCCGCGGGAGCCGCGAGGCGGTAGCCGCGCTTGACCACAGTCTCCACGACGCGGCCGGCGGGCCCGAGGGCGCTGCGCAGCCGGGCGACGTTCATCTCGACGGCGTGCTCGTCGGCGCGCTCGGTGTCCGGCCAGGCCTGCGTGAGCAGCTCGGCGCGGGACAGCACTCGCCCCTCGCTGCTCACCAGCGCGGCGAGGATCGCCGCCTGGCGGACGGTGAGGTCGACCGGAGCGCCGTCGACCAGGACGTTGTGCCCGCGCAGCTCGAGCCGGTGATCCCCGGCCAGGATGGTGCGCGAGCGGTGCAGCGGGAGCTGCTCGACGACGGTGCGGACCAGCGCCCCGAGCCGGGCCCGCTCCGGCTGGACGGTCGGCACGCCGAGCCGCTCCAGCGGGGCGGCGGTGACCGGGCCGACGCAGGCGGCGAGCACGTCCGCCGACAGGGCGCCGACGACCGCGTCGTAGCGGTCCTCGTCCTTGGCCAGCGTCAGCAGCGAGGCGACCGCCGGGGCGCTGGTGAAGGTCACGCAGTCGACCTGAGCGGTCGCGACCTGCTCGACCAGCCGGCGCAGCGGGCGGAGGTCCTCGGCCGGCACCCAGCGGTAGACCGGCACCTCGACCACGGTCGCGCCGGCGGCGCGCAGGCCGGCGGTGAACTCGGGCAGCGGCTCGCCGTGCAACTGGACCGCGATCCGGCGTCCGTCGACGCCCTCGGCGAGCAGGTGGGCGAGGACCTCGTCGGAGGACTCCGAGTCGGGGGCCCACGCCTCGGTGAGGCCGGCGGCGCGCACCGCGCCCTTGGCCTTGGGCCCGCGGGGAAGCAGCTCGGCGCGGGCCAGCTGCGCGCGCAGCGCCTCGCCGAGCCCCCAGCCGTCGGCGGCCTGCATCCAGCCCCGGAAACCGATGCCGGTGGTCGCGACGACCACGTCCACCGGCTCGGCCACGCACAGCCTCGTGGCGGCCAGCAGCTGGTCGTCCTGCTCGGTGGGCACGATCCGGATCGCCGGTGCCTCGATGACGCGGGCGCCCCGGCGAAGGAGCAGGTTGGTCAGCTCCTCCCGGCGGCGGGCCGCTGTCACGGCCACCGTGAACCCGTGCAGCGGGAGCAGGTCCGCAGTGGTCTCAGGCTGGGTCACGGGACCACGTTGCCTGGTCCGGGTTACCGCGCTGTTTCCGGGGGGTGTCGGCCAGCCCCGCACCGCGTGAGCCGCCGGTCCGAAGACGCCCGGTGCGGTGGCTGCGCCGTGCCCGGGACAGGGCCGGAACCGGCTCCGGAGCACCGCTGCGCCTCACCCGAACAGCGTCCCGAGTTGCCCTGCTCGGGTGACGAGCACGGCGCGGCTTCGGCCTACCCTCTCGCCCGTGGGACTCGATGATCTCGCCGACGCACTCGCCGAGTGCGCGGACCGCTACGCGCAGGCCGTGGCGTGGCAGAAGGCCGTCGAGGCCCGGCACGTCCGGCTGGGACCGCACGCCCCCGGGTCGCCGCTGGCCCTGGAGCTCGAACAGCAGCGCCGGCAGGCCGCCGTCGAGGTGCTGGCGACCCGCCTGGAGCTGCAGCAGAGCCTGATCGACGCCGGCTGGACGCCCGACTCGCAGGTGCGCGGCCAGATCGACCGCGACCGCAGCGCGCTCGACGCGCAGCGCGGCGGCCGCTGACCGCTCAGCCCGGTCCGGCTCAGCCGGGCAGGGGGGGCCGGCCCCTGCCCGCCCGGCAGCGCGTTCAGTCGCGGGTGAGCCGCTCCGGGACGACCTCCTGCACCCGCACGGTGCGGGGCTGAATGGTCTGGTTGAGGAACGTGCCGAGCGTGTCGTCGCCGACCGAGCCGCGCAGGTCGTCGAGCACGAGCAGGCGGGTGGCCTGCTCCTGGCGGACGGCGTTGAGCTCGGTGACCAGCTCGTCGATCTGCTCGCTCAGCGCGCTGACGGCCTCGACCTCGACCCGCACCGTGTCGAGCAGCGTCTTGAGGTCGCCGGCCAGATCGATGCTGCCCGCGGGCGGCGCCGAGGCGGTGCGGGAGGACTGCGGGGCGGCGCTGGGGGCGGCGCTCGGGGTGGCGGTGCGGGAGGACTGCGGGGCGGCGCTCGGGGCGGCGCTCTCCTCGGTGGTGGCGGTCTGCTCGGCGGGGGTCTGCTCCGCGGCGGCAGCCGATGCGGCGGCGCGCCGCCTGCTGACCGTGCTGGGCTGGCTCCTCTTGGCCGGAACTCGTGCCACGGTCGTCCTCTCAGTGGTTCGGGTCGCTGCTGCTGGGTGCCCGGAGCTCCGGGCCGACGCCAGAGGATAGAGGGTCCGGACTGCGCTCCCGGTCCCTGCGCGGCCGGGAGGGTGCAAGACCCCCGTAAGAGTCCGAAAGGGTGATGGTCCGGACGCGCGGGGCGGCCGATGCTCGAGCCATGCGCCGTCGTCTCCTCCGTGTCCTGCCCTTCGCCGCCGTGCTGGCCGGCCTGCTCGCCCCCGCTGCCGGAGCCGTCACCGCCGAGACCGCCAGCGCCGCCTGCGCCACCCGGACGACGGCGTCGATCTCGGGCACCGTCTACGGCCAGGACGGGCGCGACGTCAACGCGAGCGTCGGCTTCGACGTGCTGGACAGGGCCGGCACGCCCCTCAACACCGATCCGAGCCGGGCCGACTACGGCTGCGCCAAGGCCGGCGGCTACTCCGTGCCGCAGACGTACGTCAACCACTTCGTCGGCTACCAGGGCGCCCAGCCCGGCACGGTCATGAAGGACGGCACCCGGACCACGCGCGCCTTTCGGCTCGGCACCCTGCCGAGCAACGCGCACACGGTGTGGATCGAGGCCTACTCCCGCGGCTATCAGGGCTCGCCGTGCAAGGACAGCAAGGGCAACTGGTGCTTCAACCCCACCGACGTCCGCAAGTACGGCTACGCCAACCTCATCAAGATCCCGGTCGGCACCCAGGGCATCCGGGTCGTCCTGCCGACGACCTGCGGCTTTCGGGGCACCGCCGGCTCGATCGTCGGCAAGGGCATCGACGCCGCCGGCAGGCCGGTCACGCTGAAGCAGGTCTACGCCTGGACCGAGGCCTCCTGGAACGCCGCGCCCGGCGTGCACGGCTGGGCCGCGCACAAGCCCACCACGCCGACGTACGCCCTGCGCTCGCTCGCCGCGGGTCAGCGCTACGTCGTCTGGGCGTACGGGCCGCGAGGCAACAAGGTCGTCACGAAGAACGTGCTCGTCCGCCCCTGCGCCTCCACACCCCTGACCATCAGGGTGTGACCTCCCGCATCCGGCGTCTGCTCGTCGTTCCCGTCCTGCTGCTCGGCCTCGTCGCCGCCTCCTCCACCGCCGCGGCCCAGGAGGCCGAGCCCGCGAACCTGCTGACCGGCACCCTGGAGGGCACCGACGGCCGCGCCGTCAACGCGCTGCTGGGCTTCGACTGGCAGAACGCCGAGGGCCGGCGGATCGACCGCCACGGCTGCGTCCAGTCGGCGGCCTGCCCGCTGCCCGGCTACGCCAGCGTCGTCCGGGTCAACCCGACGCTGACGGCGGAGGGCACCAGCGACACGTCGACCGCCACGACGACGTGGGAGGTGCCCAGCCCGCCCGGCGCGGTCCAGGTCTTCATCGAGGCCTATCCGCAGAACGAGCGCTTCCGGACCGACGAGGCGCGGTACGGGCACGCCATGCGCCACAGCGTGCCGCTGCCGCACAACGGCCCGCTCCCGCTGAAGCTGCCGGTGACCCGGTGCGACGACGGCGGGACCGTCGGCAGCATCCGGGGCACCGGCACGGTCGGGCTGCAGCCCACCCCGCTGCGCCGGGTCGTCGCCTGGTCGCTGGAGGCGTACGACCCGATCACCCGGCCGGTCATCGGCTGGAACATCGGCACCGCCTCGGCGGACGGCACGTTCGTGGTGCCGAACCTGGTCCCGGACCAGCGCTACCAGCTCTGGGTCACCGCGGCCGACGGCACGGTCCGCAAGCAGTTCGGCGTCGTGGTGAACCGGTGCGCCGAGACGCGCACCACGCTGGCCTTCGACCCGCCGCACGCGCCGTACGACGGGCCGGCCGCCAGCCCGAGCGCTGCCCCGGCGCCCGAGCCGCCGCCCTCCCCGACCCTGCAGCAGCCGCTCATCACCGCGGGCCAGGCCGCGATGCTCGACGGGGCGGCCGAGCCGGGCACGGCGGTCGAGCTGCTCGCCTCCACCCGGCCGGGCGGTGCCTACCGCGTCGTGCGCACGACCACGGCCTCGCCGAGCGGCTACTACTCCTTCTCGGTGCAGCCGCCGACCGCGACCGACCTCAAGGTCCGCGTCGGACGGCAGGACAGCGCCTCGGTGCTGCTCCGCGTCCGCAGCGCCGTGTCGATGACTCCGGCCGCGACGGCCACCCCGCGCACCCTGCGCTTCGCGGGCCGGGTCAGCCCGGCCCGCGGCGGAACCCTGGAGCTGTTCCTGCGCCTGGGCAACGGTGGGCGCCGCCTGCTGGCCAGCACGCCGGTCCGCAGCGACG